>JADFIX010000626.1 GCA_022566435.1 Planctomycetota bacterium | reverse complement strand
ACGGGCTCTCTCCCGCCTTGACCCTAGACATTGCGCGTCTCGATTTTCACATCGCGTTCGACGAGCGCGGTCCTGCGGTTGAACCAGTTCATGAATCCCGAAATCGACAGTGAGATGACCAGGTAGACCAGGAGAACGACCATCATCGTCTCCATCTCCTTGCCCGTCTGCATCAGGGTGATTCCGCCGACCGTCGCCACCACGTCCATGTAGCCGATGGCGATCGCCAGCGATGAATTCTTGGTGAGATTCAGGTACTGGCTGGTGAGCGGCGGCACGATCACGCGAAAGGCCTGCGGAATGACGATGAGCTGCAACGTCCTGTTGGGACGAAGCCCCAGCGCATAGGCGGCCTCGGTCTGCCCGTGGCTGACCGCGAGGATGCCGCCGCGGACGATCTCGGCGATAAAGCACGACGTGTAATACGACAGCGCCAGCCACAGCGCGATGAACTCGGGATTGATCCCCAGCCCGCCCGTGAAATTGAACCCCGTCAGAGCCGGGATCTCCCACGAAAGCGGCATGCCCGTGGCGAGGAAAGCGATCCCCGTCAGCCCCACGATCGCTCCGGTCGAAATCCAGAACACGGGATAAACCTTGCCCGTCGCGTCCTGAACCTTTTTCGCCCAGCGTCTGAAGCCGATAGCGAACACGACCGCCACCGCGAACGCCGCGCCGACGATCCCGGCCCCCGGTTCCCAAACGGGTTGGGGAATGAAGAATCCCCGGTTCGTGAGAAAGAAGGAATCGGCGAAATTCAGCGCCTTCTTGGGCACCGGCAACTGGGTGACGACGAGCCCGTGGATGAACAGGATGTGCAGCAGCACCGGAATGTTGCGGGTGAATTCCAGATAGCAGTAGACGATGCGGTTGATCAGCCAGTTTCTGGAGAGCCGGAGGATCCCCATGATGAAGCCCATCACCGTCGCCAGAACGATGCCCATCAGGCAGATTGAAAAATGTCGATGCTTCATGTCGCGGTCTCCATTTGGTGCCGAACATCTCCGCCGCCGGTCTACGGCATTTCTCCGTTCGCCGATCGGCCCGGTCTGATTCTGAGGGTATTTGTAGCAGAAACCGTCCGCCGCATCAAGTGCGGCATGCCCGAAGCGATCGGTCGAAGGCGTACCAGAGCGAGGGACTCGCCTACGCGGGCCGAAAAGGCGAATCGAACCCCGGCGCTGGCCGGGTCGAAATACGGGGAAACCCCTGAGACGTGATCCAATCGTATCGTCGGTGTATCGGCTGAGCCTCGGGACGCTATAATAATCTGACCAATTGAGCGATCGGTTTTGCTACGAGAATCACGAGAGTCGGACCATGATAAACAGTCTTTCGGTTCACGGGTTTCGGAGCCTTTACGGACTAGAGGTTCCCGAACTGGGCAGGTTCAATATCGTTGTAGGCCCAGGAAACAGCGGAAAGACGAACTTCTTGGAAGCCGTTTTTCTGTCGTGCAGCTCCGGTGACCCGCAATTACTACACAAGGCGCTGAACTTTCGGCGAATACTCGCCGACATCCTTACTCCCAAGGAAATAGTCGGTCACTTGGACCTGTGTTGGTCGATCGGGCTCAAGGAGGCGAGTTTTACGATTGGCTGCAAGTGGGACGGTCAACTTCGCCAAAATCGCTACGAACGATCGTTGTCCAAAGGCGATATTCCGCTAGTTACGAAGAACGAATCTTCCCCTGGTGCCAAGAGCGAAATCGTCCAACTTGGTGACGAAGAGGCTGAGCTCCGAAACGCTATAGCTGTGTACGGAGTTGAAACCAGCACGCAAGAAGAACCCAGTCTTAGTGGCAAGATGATTGTTACCGATACGAAGATTGCCTTCAAGAAGGCGGGCGTACCCAATCTTCCCGCTTTCTATGTCGCGCCTTTCCCGAGCGGCCTTTCGCACAGCCTCGCTCCAAAGTGGAGCGACGTCGAGGACCGCTCGGAAGGCGAGCCTATTACGGAACTTATGAAAACCCTAGACGCCGGCATTCAAGGAATACGAATCGCTTCTGACGAACTCGGGCATGCCTCCGTACAAGTTCATCACAAAGAACTCGGTCGTCTTCCACTCGAAGTCATGGGCTCCGGCTTCGGAAAGGCCCTCGCAATCGCTTGCCATCTGGTTTCCGCTCGGAACGGCGTGTTAGTTATCGATGAGATCGATGCTTCACTGCACATCGGCGCCCAATCGACGTTAATCGGTTTTATCCTTCAGGCTGCTGCGCGCCATAACGTGCAACTCTTCATGGCCACTCATAGCCTGGAAACACTGGATACTTTTTTGGAGAAGTTTGAAGACGTTTCTGAATTGTGGGGCGGTCCTCAAGATCTGCGAGTGATCCAGCTCTCGCGAGTAAAGAACCAAACCTCAGCAAAAGTCGTTGACGCGGATATGGCCCGAGAGTTGCGCGACGATCTTGGGCTTGATCTTCGACGCGCCGTATGACTTCCTACACACTCATTCTATGCGAAGGAGCGCACGATCAGGCGGCGATAGCATCCCTAGCTTCGGAGTATGGCGGCTGGACCAAACAAAAGAGAATCCCCGCGTCGCTCCCGGAGAAATTGCAGAACTTGTATCCAATGCCGAAGACAAACAGCTCTGGCGCTTACGAATTCGAATGGGCGCCGGCATATCTGACGAAAGATGATAATTGGCTCGAAATCCGGCAGCGAGGAGGTTTCGAGAACCTTACCAGTGAGAGTACGCTCGAAGTTCTTGATAGGGCGACACCGGATGCCATCGGCTGTGTCGTGGACGCCGACGACAAAGGCGTGGAAAGGCGTTTGCAGGCCTGCCAAGAGTGGCTCGGAAAACGATATGTGCATGCGAAAAAGCTCAAGGCGGGTAGAATCACGCCCGGTCAACCTCGGCTGGGAGTTTGGATCGCCCCAAACAATCGATCCAATGGCAATCTTGGGCGGCTCCTCCTCGACGCCGCAAAGATGCACAATAAAGGGCTCGTGCGGAGCGGCAAACGCTTCGTGACGTCCCTTGAAAAACTAGAGCCTGGAAAATGGTCGACGTCCCGAGAAAAGGCCGTTTTGGGCGCTATCAATCAAACCGTCCGACCGGGGGCATCACTTGCCGCGTGTCTTCACAGCAGCAAATGCTGGTTTGACTCCTCGTTGGCTACGCATGCACCGTTCGCAAAACTCTGCGAATTCGTCGAACGGCTCACGGGATTAAAGTAGATCGCTGAATCCGCGCGATACGAGCGGGGGCATTCGATCACACTTGTCTCGTTCTGCTTCACGATATCACCGACGGATCCTCGAACATCCGCACATAGCTCTCGTAGCGATCGATGTGGATCGCCCCATTTTCGACGGCCTGTTTCACCGCGCATTCGTTTTCGTGTGTGTGCGTGCAATCAGGGAATTTACAGTGGGGCACGTGATCGGCGAACTCAACGAAAAATGCTTCATACTTATTACGCCCCACGGCGGACATGTCGAACGATCGAATGCCGGGGGTGTCGACGACATAGCCCCCGACATCGAGCTTGATTAGAGTCGCCGTCGTTGTCGTATGCCGCCCCTTGTCGAGTTGTTCATTGATGTCGCCGACTTGCAGCTTGAGCCCCGGCTGCACGGCGTTCAGCAAGGAACTCTTACCGACGCCTGACTGCCCGACGATGACACTGGACTTTTCCTTCAACGTCGCAACCACGGCGTCGACGCCTGAGCCGATCGTTGCGCTCGCCGCAAGCGCCTCATAGCCGAGTCTTTGGTAGCGTGC
>JADFIX010000625.1:1634-3741 GCA_022566435.1 Planctomycetota bacterium | reverse complement strand
CTGTCACATCGGCTCAGAGAAGAGGTTTTCTACAAGGCATTCCTGACACCTTTTCTTTTCCCTAGCGTTCATCGATCAAGGCATCGGCATCGTTTCGGAGACGGGTGAACTCGGCTGGGCCAATCCCAAGATGATCGCCCTACCTCAAGATTTGCGCGATCGGATATGTGCATTCTGCGCGGAGACGTTCAGTTGGGCGCAAACGGAAGTCGAGTCCGGCGCCAAGCAAATCCGCTTTCGCCGCCTCACCGTGACGACCGACAGCCACAATCACTATGAAGTCACGGCGACACCGGTCATCGACTTGCATAATCGCATCACCCAGGTGGCGGTCGTCGTGTGGGACACAAGCACCGCCAGGCAGTTGCAATCCAAGATCGACGCGATCGATCGCGCCGGTCGCGAATTGCTCAGCCTCGATGTACAACAATTCGCCAGGCTTGATATGCAAGAGCGGTTGTCGCTCTTGGAACAAAAGGTCCTACGATGTACCAAAGAAATCCTCCACTTCGAAAACTTCGAGATTCGCATACTCCAAAAGAGCAACAATCAACTTGACCTGGTCCTGGCCTCGGGCATGCCGGCGTCCATCATGGACGTCGATCTTTACGCTTCGGCCGAAGGCAACGGCATTTGCGGCTACGTCGCGGAACGGGGGCAAAGCTACATCTGCCCCGATATCGCGAAGGATCCCCGCTATCGCCCCGCCGTGGAAAACGCGAAGTCCTCGCTCACCGTACCGCTCATCTTGCGGGATGACGTGATCGGTGTGGCCAACTTCGAGAGCACGAAGCTCGCCGCCTTCAACGAGCACGATCGCCAGTTCGCGGAAATCTTCGGGCGATACATCGTCTTGTCGCTTCACGTGCTGGAACTCTTGAACACCGAACGGCACGCGACTACCGGGCGTCTCGGCACGAACGTGATGGCGGAAATCACCGCGCCGCTAAACGATATTCTGACGGACGTGGAAAATCTTTTGGAAGACTACATCGGTCACGACGACCTTCGACATCGCTTGCGCGTCGTCTCTGAAAACGTCGTGAAGATCAGAGAAACGATCAAGGCCCTGACATCCGCCAAGCCGGGTTTCGTCGGTGGTCGCTCGGCGACCGCGGCGAAAGAAGATCCGGTGCTTCGCGGCAAACGCGTGCTGGTCGCCGACGACGAAGATGTCATCCGGGAGACCGTACGCGACGTACTCATCGGGTACGGCTGCGAGGTCAGCACCGCCACGAACGGCGCCGACGCGATCGAGCTCATCCACAACACGACCTTTGATCTCGTGCTAAGTGACATCAAGATGCCCATCAAGAGCGGGTACGAGGTCTTCGCCGCCGCGAAAGACACCAACGCGAAGACACCGGTCATCCTGACGACCGGCTTCGGGTACGATCCGAACCACTCGATCGTCAGGGCTCGCCGCGAGGGCTTGGCCGCCGTCCTGTTCAAACCTTTCAAAGTCGATCAACTGCTCAACGAAATCCGCATGGCACTCAGCAGCGTGGATGCCTAGTGCGGCGTCACACCTGATTTTGCGGCTCGTCACGCGCCGCCTCACGCTTCACGCAGCACTCCTGCGGCGACCGCCTGAAGATCGTAGCGGCCAGCCCACGGATTCTGACAGGCGTCGGCGCGATCTTGCGTCTGTTATCCCGCGAAGATAGAGTTTGGCGCGACAAAAAAAGAAAGGCGACGGACCAGTGGAGAACGAGAACCAATGACAACGAACACAATTGACGTGAAGCAGCTTGGCCGCGAGGTCGAGACCAAGAGCGAGCCGTTTCGACGACTCTTGGAGCAAATGCACCGCGTCATTATCGGACAAGAGAAGCTGCTCCAGCGTATGTTCACCGGATTGCTGGCGAACGGGCACCTGCTGATCGAAGGCGTCCCGGGGCTCGCCAAGACACTGGCCGTAGCCTGTCTGGCGAAAGGCATCAACACCAAGTTCCAGCGGCTTCAATTTACGCCGGATTTGCTGCCTGCGGACCTGATTGGGACGCTCATCTATCGACCCAATGACGGAAGTTTCGTTGTCCAGAAGGGCCCGATCTTCGCCAACATCATTCTGGCGGACGAAATCAACCGCGCGCCCGCCAAGGTA
>JADFIX010000625.1:0-1625 GCA_022566435.1 Planctomycetota bacterium | reverse complement strand
CTTTCCACTCGACGAGCCCTTTCTCGTCCTGGCCACGCAAAACCCCATCGAGCAGGAGGGAACGTACCCGCTTCCGGAGGCCCAGATCGATCGATTCATGATGAAAGTGGTGGTCGACTATCCCTCGCACGAAGAAGAGCGGCAGATACTCGACCGCATGGCGGTGACGAAGCCCACGCTCGACATCGACCCGGTGATGAGCCCGGGCGACATCGCCCAAGCCCGAGCAACGGTCGACGACATTTACATGGACGACAAGATCAAGGACTACATCGTCAGCCTGACGTTGGCCACTCGCGATCCGAAGGCATTTGGTCTTCCCATTGCAGACTGGGTGCAATTCGGCGCCTCGCCGCGCGCGACGCTGGCCCTTACCGTCGGCGCCAAGGCGACGGCTTTCTTGGCGGGGCGCGGCTATGTCACGCCGCAGGATGTCAAGACGATCGCTATGGACGTTTTGCGACATCGGGTCATCATTACCTACGAAGCGGAAGCCGAGGAGAAAACTTCGGAAGACGTCGTCCGCACGGTCCTCGACCACATACCGGTCCCGTAGAATTTCTTGTGCACGGTGTCCGATGATTCCCAAGGAACTACTGAAAAAAGTCCGCCAGATTCAGATTCGCACGCTGCGCACGGTCAACGACGTGCTGGCCGGCCAATATCACTCTGCCTTTCGTGGGCGAGGGATGGAATTCGAAGAGGTCTGTCCCTATCAGTACGGCGACGACGTCCGGCTGATCGACTGGAACGTGTCGGCCCGTTACGGTGAACCGTTTATCAAGAAGTTCCGTGAGGAACGAGAGCTGACGGTCATGCTGGTGGTGGACGTCAGTCCGTCCGGACTGTTCGGCAGCGAGCAGCAGTTCAAACTCGACGTGGCGACGGAGCTGTGTGCCGTGCTCGCGTTTTCCGCCATACGCAGTAACGACAAAGTCGGATTGATTCTCTTTGCCGACACCGTCGAGTTGTACATCCCGGCCAAGAAAGGCACCAAGCACGTGCTGCGCATCATCCGTGAGTTGCTCTATCATCAACCGCAGGGCAGCGGCACGGACATCAGCGAAGCGCTCAGCTTTCTGAATCGCGTTACGCGACGAAAAGCGGTCTGCTTCCTGGTCAGTGATTTCCTCGCATTGGAGTCGGAGTATGAACCGGCCCTTCGCATCGCCCGGCGGCGGCATGATCTGATACCTATTGTGGTGACCGACCCACGAGAAATGACGTTGCCGAACGTGGGTCTCATCGAGTTGGAAGATCCGGAGACGGGCGAAGCGGCGCTGATCGACACGACGAGCCGCTCGCTTCGTGAGCGATATGCGAATCGGATGCGTGCGCAACGCGAAGAGCGGGAAACGATGTTTCGGCGGATGGATACGAGCACGATTGATATCCGTACGGATCGGTCCTATGTCGAGCCGCTCGTACGGTTTTTTCATCAAAGAGAACGTCGCCGATAAGTCGGTCTTCGTCACAAATGTCGTCCACAGGGGCGTTCGGTGTTGAGAATGATTCGCCACACTCAGGAAAGACCATTTCTCGAATTGGTTTCGACCGCGTTTATCGTCGCATCGATCGCCGCGGTCGTACCGATCGTCGGGTGTGAGCGCAGCGGGAACCTGGAA
>JADFIX010000624.1 GCA_022566435.1 Planctomycetota bacterium | reverse complement strand
CATGGAACGATGCCGTTCTTGTGGCTTTCGAGACGTCCAATGCGCTTCGCTCCCTCACGGTCGCGGCTCGGATAAGATGCAAACAGCGTGAGAAACTACACTAGTCCTTTACTGCGCAACTGAGGGCACCGAGATTGCGATTTTTTCCCCACACTAATTGTTGCTGGATCCCTTCGAAGAGCCACAAGGCGAATGGTACGCGTGTTCGCATACGGGGCGCCAGCGTCCGTCGTATCTTTGATCGGCGTAACGTCCATTTTCAATCGCCGGCAACGTCGGACGCCCTGTTTGGATTCGCTAAACGATTCAGTCAGACCGCCCAGCAATGCGAACTGTCCGGGCTCGTCACCTCGTTTGTGCATAACTTCCTCGTGTTCGTGTGCCGTGGATTCCCGTTGTTCTTGGGGGTGGTGAAGAAGAATGGAGCCTTATGGCACATGCCCTTTTGATGGCCCGTCATGGCACCGAAGAAACCGCTCAGGGCGTTCTTCTCCTATTCTCACAAGGAAGAAGGAGCTCCGAGGCTTGCTGGCTAAGCCGCATCCGGCTCTCGTCCCGGTTTTACAGCCCCCGAATCAGGCCTACAGCGCATGGCTAGACTGACAGGTTCGTGGGGATGGCAATTGCCTTCGAACGGAAACCGGCCGAACGCAAGACGCTCAGATTGATAGACCGGAGAGATCGTTGCGGCTATATTTAGCCGGGACGCGGGTTTCGAAAGTGGCGCGCTTGCGAACCGTTTGCGCCGGTAGCTCAGCTGGATAGAGCACCGGATTTCTAATCCGGCGGTCGCAGGTTCGAGTCCTGCCCGGCGCGGTCGAAAATGCGGTTTTTTGGCCTGGTAACCCTCTCAGAAGTGAAACGGTGGCAGAACGGTGGCAGGAATTCATCCGCCAGTTGCCTTTCGATACTTGGTCACCGCGTCGCGCAAGTCTCGCTTGCTGACCTCGGTGTAGCGCCGCATTGTCGTTGTGATGCTCTTGTGGCCAGCCAGCTTTTGGACCACGGCGGATGGCATGTTGCCCACCAAGGCCCGCGAAATCCCAGTCCGGCGCAAATCGTGGATCGTGATTGGCGGGATACCGGCGTCCTCAATCACGCGCTTCCACTTCTTGCACAGATTCGATCTATCGGCGTGGGTCGCGAATGGACCGCCAACCGGGGCAGGCTAGTGCTACGTTACACCTGTTATGAGGAGAACCGTTCGGGCAAAGGTGCGATGTGGTGCCATGCCCAAGCCTGACGAAGTCGGGCGCCGGCATGCTCCGGTGCGATCACATGGCGGCGCTTCGCTCGGCCATGGCACCCTTCATTCCGCTCGGTACGAGTGTCCATCGATCGTTTGCCATGGTGGAAGCCGTCAAACGCTCGACTCGGTCGAATGGCTTCTGCAACCAGCGGAATGATGAGCACCATGCCCATCGGTAACGAATGTGTACCGGCCGGAAACCCGCCCCTGTTCCGGACCCACGAAATTGTGTGTCTAAATCGAGACATTCTCGTAGCAGAATAGACGTAAACATAATAATGACAATGACTTACAGTAATACGGAAGACACGGACGATGGAATATCTAGAGAATTTCGTCCGGTTCCGAAATGATTATCCACACTTCCAGGTCTTGCTAAATGGGCGGATTTGTGGTAGAGTACTGCAAGTACGCAAGGGCTTGTTATAGGGCCTTTAGCATTCCTCGGAATGCTAGGTCCTCCGGCTGGCTCGGGCGCTAAATGGAAATTGGTCGAATTCGATCGGGCTGCTACGGCAAACCTCAACGAAATGAAGGAGTGAGCGATGCGTAACTTGGTGAAAACTCTGACGGTAGGGGCATTGGTTGGTTGTTTTTCTGGCGGGTTGTCCTATGCGGCCGACGATGCGGTCGCGACCTTTACGACGAAAGCCAGTCAAAAGGTAGTCCGTGCGGGGGAACAGTTCACTGTTGATGTTGGTCTTGTCAACGTCACAGACTTGGGAGCCCTTCAATTCATGATGAAGGCGACCGGTGGTACGCAGGGCACGCTGACGGTCATCGGCATCGAAATGAACAAGGAACGGTCGGATTACGTCTTTGGTACGGCGAGTGCGATGGATGCCGTCGATAGGCAGCAGATGCGTGCTGGCGCTGTCTTGATGGATGGCAGCCGGAGTTTCGATTCGGCATCCGTCGCGACGGTGACCCTGCAGGCATCAAAGGATGCGACAGGCACGTTTCAGGTGAATGTGGCCGAGGGGCCCGAGACGTTTCTGAGGAAATTCGATGCGTCGCCCATGTTTGCCGCGATCGGCAAAGATGTGACGATTACCGTAAGCAATCGAATGGAGTCGCAGCGTCCCCACAAGCGGAAGGGCCGCTAAAACTCCACCAAGGGCGAAGGCCGACTTCGCCAAGCATAGTATGCATAAATCGGGCTGTCGACTTCGTCGGCGGCCCGATTTTCCCCCCGCCGCAACGTCTCGCCCTATCCGACTTCCCGCCGCTGGAACGATCCCACGGCCACGCCCAGAATAGCCAGGGTCCAGAGCCCGGCGTAACCCGTGGCGTAGACGATGTACTCAAACGGAATGATCGTCTCTGCTTTCTCCGCGGCAAGGCCGTCAATCACCCAAAAGGGTCCCAAGTTCGGAAGGATGTGGCTGGCGGCCGCGGCCCAATTCGATTCGGCCGCATGCTGCCCGAACGCATAGTCGGAAGTGATTCCCACGGCCAAGAACACCGTACAAATGATGAGTGTTGCAAGCTGTCCCAGTCGTGTGGATGCGGCCAGCGCTACCGCCGAGGTAAGCAGCACCATCAACCAAACCAGGTACGCGGCGAAGACCACTTGTCCGCCCACGAAATTGCTTCCCAGCGGAATGACCTCCCAATGTTCGTCGAATTTAGCGACGACCAGGACGGCCACGGTCAGCATGGGCGAGAAAACGGCTAGAAAGGTGGTCGGAAAGTCTTTTCCATGGAAGTAGTTGTAAAACGCCGCGATGATCCCGGACAGAACCAAGCTTCCTATTCCGAGCGTCAACACCGGTGCATCCCATGGATCGGCCGAATTCTGCAGGACCCCGTGCCGCTGGGCAAGGACGAACACCAGGAAACTCAGGTAAAAAGCCAGCATCACGGCCGCCAAGAGCCCGGCGAATTTTCCCAAAATAAAAAGGGGCCTGCTGACCGGCTTGGAAAGGACCGTCAGGACCGTCTTGTTTTCGATCTCCCTGGTCAGGACGCCCGTCGCACTGAAAGCGGACAAGAACAAACCGCTGAGCATCAGCGTACTAAGTCCAAGATCGAGCAGAAGCTTGTCGTCATCTTCAAGGGTGAACGCGGCCAGCGAGACGTTGAGGGTCAGCATCGCTGCCGTGGCCAGCAGTAGGACCGCGTATATCGGCTGGCGGATCGTCTCGACGAGCGTGTTGATGGCGAGTGCCAGAAAACGTTGAACCATTAAGCGATTACCGGTATTAGATTATTGTCGAAATCGTATTCTCAACAGGGCCAACTCCGTCGGCTGGACCACTTGCCGGCCGCCGCGTATTGTAGATGCTGGCGGGTCGCCGACAAGCCGAGCGTACCGTGCTTTCGGTACCCCGTGGGTACGTCCCGACCGGCGTTCATGTTCATGGATAAGACAAGAGTTTGGAAAACACTGGGATGAGCGAATCGCCATCGTCCACTGACCAGCGCGCCAAGTCCGTCGCGCTACTTGGATTCATACTTCAACTGATCTCCTTCGTCGTTCTCGCGGTGGTGG
>JADFIX010000623.1 GCA_022566435.1 Planctomycetota bacterium | reverse complement strand
GCGATGCTCTCCCACCCCCGATATTCGTCCATCCGCAACGCATCGAGTGCGCGAAGGTAAAACAGCCAATGCCGGGCGGTCTCTTCGCTCACGGGGGCATAGCCGACGCCGTCGGCCATGATGACTTCGGACGTGAAGCCCTGCGTCGTCTTCGCCGCCAGTTGAGGGCGTTTGAGCATCCACCCGTCGCTGTGATTGTGAACGTCGACAAAGCCCGGCGCCACGATCTTGCCGGCGGCGTCGATGGCCTCGCGGGCCTCGGCGTTTTGCAGATCGCCAATTTCCGAAACACGGTCGCCTTGAATCGCCACGTCGCCACGGCGGCGCGGCGAGCCGGTTCCATCGATGATCGTTCCGCCAGTAATAACGACGTCGAACAAGTCGGTCTCCAGGTTGGTTTTCGCGGAAGATGGCCGGCTCGCGGCTTGCAACGGTCTTGCTACCGCAGGTCGGTCGCCCGTCGAAGCTGCAAAGAAGAGATGATTATGCGCAACAAGGGGTCCGAGTCCAAGCGGGTGCGCTATTCGGCGACAAGCCAGATTGGCGGCGGGTGCGCCTCGTCGCAAGTATCTCGCGGCGTCGAGTCGCCCCAGGGTTGCGACGCGGGGTTTGCAGGGGAAAAACCGGGTTGGAAATCATGGCTGAGGAAACTGCGATACGGAGGATGTAGCGCGGCCCCCTTTTTCCGCCGCCAACACCAAGCGAAGCACCCGGGAGACAACCATGGCCCGACAGATCGATTTGAAAACTTTGTTCGATAAGTTCGATAAGAATGCTCCGCGTTGCCCTTTGGCCACGCCGCCAGTCTTACAAACGGATCACTGCCGGCTGCTTCCGAGAATGTGCTCGAAGGGAATCCGGGTGATGAAGTCCTTGTTTTTCATCGTGGTTTCGTTCTCCAGAATCATCGCGCCGGAGTGAAACCAGACGCCGTTGAGTTTGCCGTCGCGCACAATCATGGGTAAGGCGTTCGGATCGCCGGACTTGCCGCCCCGTATTTGCTTCGACCAGCCGCTGGTCGGACCATCGAAGAGCCGGACCCAGTACTCGCGGTCGTTTGACAAGACGAGGTCGTCGTCCGAGTCGCCGTCAAGATCGACGAAACGAAGCCCCTGATCGATCCCCTGCGCGTCGACGAGGCAACCTCGTTTGGGCAGAGCGAATGCAGCGAGCCGCCATTTCGACGCCTTGGAGTCCAACAGGAAGACGGCGTTCTGCGAGTCGTTGTTGACGATCAGATCGGACAGGCCGTCGCCGTTTAAGTCGCGGAAGCGAACGCCGCGGTCGACGCCTCGTTCGGCGATGCGCAGCGGCTTTCCATCGACCTGCGTTGGCGGCGACGCCTCGAAGCGCTCCCATCGCCCAGCCTTGAAACGCCAGGCGCCGCGTTGCCGTTCGTTGGCGACCGCCAGACCGGCATGACCATCGCGGCTGGCTGTGAAAAATCGTACGCCGTGGGAAACCGGTTTCTTTGTATCCTCGTCAGAGACGATTTGCGCCGGCAGTGGAACCTCGCGCCACAGTTGGCTCTTCGGATCCCAAATGCGCGTCGTCCGCCGCTTCGAGTTTCCGATCACCGCGTCGAGAAAGCCGTCCGCATTGAGGTCTAGTAGCCGGACGCCGTTGTCGCCGCCGGTGTTTGATCGTAGCGGGACTCCGCCGAGCACGTTTTTCGTGAGGCGGTCGTAGATTTCGCGGCAATTCAGAAATTTCACTCGACGGCCGTACGTGCGGTCGGCGTAGTCAATGACTTCCACGACTTGACTGTTCTTGATGTAGCCGATCGTGTGAAACAACAGGTTCATGAACCCCTTCTTGCGAACGCAGATATCAACCGCTCGCTTCCAGTCGTCAACGGTCTTGTCACTCTGCGGCCGATGTTGATGCACGCCGTGCGAGTCGCAGGGGATCGTCACCGGAAGCTCCCAGATCGCGTTATTGATCACGTACGGATAGGGGTAGTTCCTGATGGAATTCACGAAGGTCTTCGTCTGAGGGATGTTGTTGACGTACTTGTCGAACCGTGGACGTCCTTCGGCATCGTACCGCCAGTCTCGTGGAAGAGATTTGTCGTCTGACGGGAACCACGTCGTGATGCTGCTGTCGCAGGTGAGGAACCGGCCATCGCTGGTCTTCAACGGGAACACCTCGGTGTAGAACTTGGGCGACACCGAGTTTTGTGCATCGCAGCCGGGCATGCGATGCGCCACAGGCCGATTGCCCGGCACTGCGAAAAGATTCTCCAAACAGGCGAGGTAATCCAATCGAGCGAACTTGAGCGCTTCGTCCGCGGTGTGCCCTTCGTTGCTGCGAAAGAACGGGAACCGGTGCGTAAACGTGTGGCAATCGAATGACAGACCGAGTTTGAGGAGTTGTTGCACCGTTGGACTATTCGGCGGCGCCTGACAAGTCATGACGGCGATCGGCGCTCGGCCGTCGATTTTCTTCAGTCGCTGGATCAGCGGCGTAAGAAATCGCTGGAACGCTTCGGGGCTGACATCGTAACGCGGCCGAAACGGCGGACCGCCCATGTCGTCCACCGACAACAGAATGACCGCGTCGACTCCCTCTTCGCCAACCCACATCGGCGTCGTGAGCTTCGGGAAATCGGGATTCGGATAGTATGGATCGAGTTCGTCTAGGTAGGTGAACCGAGAGCCAACACTTTCTTCCGCGGTGAGTTGATCGTCCGCCAGACAGAACGCAACAGACAGGACCATGAGCCACCGGACAACGTCGAATCGTCGCATCATGTATTCTTCTCTTTTGGGGAAATCGTCCTGGTGGGTCAGGCTTTTCAGGCTGACACGAGTTTGTGGCGCTCGTTGTTCAAGCCGGCATGGAGAGGCGGACCGCGTTGTTCCTGTCAGCCTGGAAAGGCTGACCTATTTATCCAGCTTCAGCACCTTGATCGCATTGCCGCGATAGACCTTGTAGCGCACGTCTTCCGGCAGATCGAGTGATTCAAATAGCTCGAAGTGGGGAATGTCTTGGTTTGGCATCAATACGTCCGTGCCGAACAGCAACTGGTCGGCGTTGCGAATGATGAACTCACGACCGAACTTGGGGTCGCGGGCGATGGCTCGGTAGCCGCCCGGTTCGGAGAGGTCGCCGTACAGGTTCGGATGTTTGCTAAACAGCACGTCCAGTGCTCCGCCCGGCTTGACCGGCGTGGGGATATTCGGGTAGCGGCCGAAATCCCTCCTCGTCGCGTCCGCCGAGATCGATGCCCAGAACCCGGCTGCGTGACCCATCAGTGGAAGATCCGGGAACGCCTTTAGTACGCGTTCCAGCCGAGGCAGACCGGGTGTGTCGATGTTGCGGATGTCGTCCAGATGGAACAGGATCGGCAGTCCGACCGACGTGCAGGCTTCGTACAGGAACATATTCTGCGTCGAGTCGAAGAACATTCCCGTCTTGTGCTCACCCACCCCTTGGCAGCCGGATTCCTTATATCGTTTGAGTATGCCGATGAGTCCTTTCACGCCGGCGACGTGGCCGGTTCGACGAGGCGGCGCCGAGACCGCTCGCGGATCGACGACACAAAACGGGATGATTCGATCCGGATACTTCTTGAAGGCGTCAATCGCAGTCGACACGGGCTGCGGAATAGGAGCCGCTTCCGGCGAGATCAACGGCAGAACGCACGACTTCTCGACATGATGCGCGTCCATGAACCGCACCAGCAATTCGGCGGTGAGTTCCTTGCCGTGATAGAAGGCTCCCAGATGCGTGTGGATGTCGA
>JADFIX010000622.1:1424-3746 GCA_022566435.1 Planctomycetota bacterium | reverse complement strand
CAGGACCAGCACCAGTGCTTTCAGCGATGGTTTGAATTCATTGACAGCACAGACTCCGTACAGTCGGTCGTTGAAATAGGATGCGGGTTGGCTGTCGGCTATGCTGATTTCTTCAAGGACATTCGTTATGTCGGCGTGGATATTGCGCCCCAGTTAATCGACTGGTGCAAATCCCATCGCAAGAACCCACGCCACGACTATTGGGCGGACGATTTCATCGTCAAGCCGCCACGCGAAAAATTTGATCTCGTCTTTTCACAAGGCACGATCGACAATACGCATGACATGGACGCGCTGCTTCGCGCGGCCGTCGCGGCCTCAAACCGTTGGGTCTACGTGACGGCCTACCGGGGGTTCTTCCCGGAGTTGCGGGAGCACCGCATCACCTGGTGTGAGGAACAAGGTGTCTTCTACAACGACCTTTCACCGCTTCAAGCGCAACAAACGCTTGAGCAATGCGGATGTCAAAACGTCACGATCTTTCCGTCGTTTACCGGGCGGGACAACGTCGCGCACGAAACGGTCATCATTGGAAGCTTGCCGCATGAAGCGCCGCTCGTACATGATCGGTGAAGAGCACGGCCGTTGCTTTCATCCGTATCGCGTCGTCGACTCCAACACCGATTTCGAGGTGATGAAGTCGGATGTGCAATGGTATAAACAGCAACTCACGCACTGCAACGACTTCAGCTATTACGAGAACTTCGCCGCGTTCCTGGGCGACCATCCGCGGCTGTTGGTCCGGCCCATGAAGGAGCTTTACGCTCCCGCTCCCAAGGATCGCGCCGTCGTCGCGTTGAGGCACGACATGGACGTCGACCCCTGGTCGGCGTTGTGCATGAGCCAGGCGCTGCGCCAGGCCGGCATTACGGGCACCTTTTATGTTTTGCACACCACGGAGATGTACTACGGGAGGTTCGATGACAGCGGCTTTGGCGCCTTTGAACGTTACCGCGGGTTGCACGAACTGCTGCGGTCCATGCAGGACGACTACCATTGTGAGATCGGTTTGCATCTCGACGGCTTGAAGTTCTACCTTCAGTACGGCATGGACGGCGCCGGGTGCGTCCGCGCGGAGCTGGCTTGGTTGCGCAGCAAGGGAATAAAAATCGTCGGCACAGCGGCCCACAACAGCGCCCCGGTCTACGGCGCGGAGAACTTCGAGATGCTGAAAGGACGGGCCGTTCTGGATCGGCGAAACCTCATTCGAAACGAAGTCAGCATTCCTTTACAAACCCTCGACGAAGCCGAACTTGGCTTGACCTACGAAGCTAACTATCCGGAAGTCGGGCGCACCGAGTATTCGTTCGCCATTCCGCGTTTCCTGCTGGGGCACCCGCCCGACGCCGTGCGCAACGAAAAGTGGATGCGAACGTACCTTCTGGAAAACCCCTACGTCTGTTGGGGCCACGACTACAACATTTGGCTGATTGGCGACGACCGATGGGTCATCGCCGGCCACCGGGCGCGCGACCCGGTGTTCATTTGGGACGCCAAATTCAACGACGTCTGCGATTTTCTGGGACAATTGGAGCCCGGCAAGCACGCGGTGTGTCACATTCACCCGATCTATATTTGGCGTCCCGACGAAAACAAGGCCTTGCCGCCGCAAGACCCGCCAAGCCAGGAGAAACCCAAACCCTTGGCCGCCTAATCACGCGGCGTCAAAAGGCCGACGGCCTCGTTTACGGCGAGGCAACCATTGGAAAAGGTCCGGGGGGGCTGTCCAAACAACCTAGAGCGAGCATCGGCGCGCCTCCGGAGCCTTCAATGACTTTTTCGACCGACGTGGCGCTTCGCGCCGACAACCTCTCCAAGTGTTATAAGGTCTATTCTTCTCCCTCCGACATGCTGTGGGAGGTGTTCACGCGAAAGCCCCGCCATATCGAAGCCTGGGCTTTGCGGAATGTCTCGTTTGAAGTCGGGCGAGGCGAAGTCGTCGGCGTCATCGGCAGAAACGGCGCCGGCAAGAGCACGCTGCTGAAGATTCTCGCCGGAACACTCGACGCCACTGGCGGTTCCTACGAAGTCAACGGCCGCATCTCGGCCATCCTGGAACTCGGCTCCGGGTTTCATCCCGACGTTTCCGGGCGAGACAACGTCTACATGGGCGGCATGTGCCTGGGAATGAGCCGCGCCGAAGTCGAGAAAAAAATCGATTGGATCATCGACTTCAGCGAGTTGGGCGAAGTTATTGACCGGCCGTTCAAGACCTATTCTTCCGGAATGCAGGGCCGATTGACCTTCGCCACCGCCATCAGCATCGACCCTGAAATCCTTATCATCGACGAAGCCTTGGCCACCGGCGACGTCCTGTTACAG
>JADFIX010000622.1:0-1414 GCA_022566435.1 Planctomycetota bacterium | reverse complement strand
CAGGAAAAATGCTTCGCACGCATTCGGGAAATCACCAGCAGCGGCGCCACCGTCTTTTTTGTCACTCACTCGATGGGCACGATCTTCGATATCTGCACCCGGGCCATTCTCTTCCACAAGGGAAAGGTTCTCGCAGACGGCCTTCCGCGCCGCGTGGGCTACGCCTATGAGAAGTTGTTGGCCGAGGAGCGAGACGGGCAGGAAGCGGCCGTCCTTACCTACGTCAATGATCAACAGCAACCCGAGGAAAAGCAGGAGTTGACCAAGGGCGCCCAAATGCTGGGAATCGACGTCGTGAACGAAGAGGATGTTTGCGTCACCAACGTCTGGTACGGACGCGAGTACAAGATCCGCATCCGCGTCCTCTGCCTGGAAGACCTGTCCTCAATGTATGTCGGATTCAGGATCCAGAAACCGACCGGGGATTCGATCTATGCGACCAGCACGATCAACAACAAGATCGATCTCTCCGGAAAAAAGGGAGAGATTCTTGAAATCATCTTTTCGTTCCCTTGCCGGCTCGGCTGTGGCGAATTCCTGTTGGGCTGCGGCGTAGGTATTCGAGAAGAAGGCGTCGCGCAGAACGAACTGTTGCACTATCTCGTCGAGGCGTACCAAATCACAATCCTAGGTCAAGGACCCTTTAGCGGTCAGGTCGACCTGGGCTTGAAGGTCACGGCCGTCAACAAGACGTTGGCGGATGCGTCCCACGATGTTTCCGCGTGCGCTTAGCTGACGATCCAGCCAATTTCTGAATGCCGCGCCGTCTCTCGCACCCCTGGGCGAAGGAACGTGTTAGGAGTTCCGGCGTCGCAAGTACGTCGTCTTCGCTAACGGACAGCTCTGAAATGTTCGTCGCAGCTGGGTTCAAGCGTCGCCCATGGCGTCGGGGCATTCGGCTTGACGCGGAGAGACGGTGGTGGCAGAACGCCCTTTGCATGATCAGCAGAGCGCTAGCGTGAACAATTGACCGCGAGGGAGTCGCGAAATGGTTGCAACCACCCCATCGTTCGTGCGGAATGTCGGAAAGATCAGCTACACCTACCAGGATTCTGGACTGTACGGCGATTTCATCAATCATTGCCGAATGTCGGCATGGACAACGGCGCTTGAGAAGTTTGACATTCCGCGTGAAGAGATCTTGGATGTCGGCTGCGGCAAAGGATACCTGTTGTACGAGTTCACTCAGGCCGTCCCAGGTGTGGAGGTGGCAGGCTTGGACATATCAAAGTACGCCATCGAAAACTCCAAGGAAGAAGTGAAGCCCTACTTGCAAGCCGGTAACGCTGTCTCCTTGCCCTTCCCAGACAACTCCTTCGACTACGTCGTCTCTCTGGGGACTCTACACAACCTTTATAACTACGAGCTCAGGCAGGCCCTCCAAGAAATTGAGCGCGTGGGCAAAAACCATAAA
>JADFIX010000621.1 GCA_022566435.1 Planctomycetota bacterium | reverse complement strand
GGGGGCAAACGTCATTCTGGACTATATTCACTTTCTCCAAGACCGGGAACCGGTTCGCGTGGTTCAGCGAAGGGAGCTTAAGCTGTGAGCCTCTCCGGCTTCGCACTTCGCTACAAGGCGATCGTCGTCACTTTCGTCACGGTTCTGATGTTGTGGGGGGGGTTCTCCTACATCACGATGTCGCGACGCGAAGACCCGGAATACACCGTCCGCACTTGTCAAATTCTTACACAGTGGCCGGGTACACCGACGGAGGAAATGGAAGAATTGGTGACGGCCCCGTTGGAGGAAGAGGTCAACCAGCTCGATGGCGTTCGGTGGGTCAAATCGGAGACCTCGGTGGGGCGATCGGCGATCTATGTGGAACTCGACCGTCCAACCCCCGGCGGCGAGGTCGATCAAATGTGGGATAAGGTTCGCTCGCGCGTAAGACGGGTGGCGATGCCGGATCCCGGAATCAAACCGATCGTCTTCGATGATTTCGGTGATACCAACATCATGTTACTCGCCTTGTATCAAAGGCCCCTTCCCGGCGAGAAGAGCGTTAAGGAAGAGCATCGATACACCTATCGCGAACTCGACATCTTTTCGCAACGACTCGCTGACGAAATTAAACTGATTGCAGGTGTGGCCAAGGTCTCTCGTGTAGGTGTCCGCGATGAAGTGATTTACATCGAGACGGACATGGGGACCTGGAGCCAGCTCGCGCTGACCACGTCGCACCTCAAGAAGCTTCTCGAGCAACGAAATATCGTCGCCACGGGCGGCGAGATCGACACGGACGCCGGGCGTTTCGCCGTCAAGCCGAGTGGCGACATTGACGCTGTCCGCGAGTTGGGCTCGATCGTCGTGGGCATGGCGGGGCAAGGTAAGGCACAGGCCCCTGTCTACCTGAGGGACTTGGGTCTCCACGTCAAACGCGATTACATCGACCCGCCGCGAGCGATCACGCGATTCGGCGACGCCGAGGGGTCGGAGCGATGCGTGATCGTGGCGTTTTCCATGAAGAAGGGCGACAACATCGTAGACGTTTGCGGCGAGGCGAAAAAAGTCGTCGAGCGCTTAACCGTGAAGGAAAAAGTTCTCCCTCCCGATATTGCGGTCGCCTACGTTTCGGACCAATCAGAAACCGTAACCCGTAAAATCAATGATTTTCTTTGGAACGTGGTGGGAGCCGTTGCCATCGTCGTGGCGATCGTCTATCTGATGGTCGGGTTTCGCTCGGCGTTTGTCATGGCCGCCAACATTCCGCTCGTCATCGTCGGGTCGTTGGCGATCATTACGCTCTTTGACATCCAACTCGAGCAGATTTCACTCGCGGCGATGATCATCGCGCTGGGCATGCTCGTCGACAATGCCGTGCAAATATGCGATCAGACGCGCCGCCTACAGATGGAAGGTATGAGCGCGCTGGATGCGGCGCGCGAGGGCGCCAATCAACTCGCGTTTCCGATTTTAATTGCAACCGGAACCACGATCGCGGCGTTCCTCCCGATGATCATTGGCCTTCAGGGATCGATGAACGAGTACATCCGTAGTCTTCCGATCACGCTCACGGTCACGCTCGCTCTCAGCTACGTGTTGGCGATGACGTTTTGTGTGCTGCTAGCTTATTGGCTCATCAGGCCTCCGAAGGATCCTAACAAACCGTCCTCACCGGTTTTGGCGTTGGTAGCGCGGTTGCTCGCCCTCCTACCGCGGTCGTCGAAAAGGGTGGTGGACTCGACGAGTCGCGAGGCGAAATCGTCCACCGGAGTTCTGACCAATCTGTACGTCAATGTGGCCCGCGCGGCGATAAAGGCGAGGTGGTTGGTGATCATCGGTTCGTTCGGGCTGCTCGCACTTACCTTCATGCTGCCGGTGGGCTCGGAATTCTTCCCGAAAGACCTGCGGGACCAGTTTGTTGTCGAAGTTTGGCTTCCCGAGGGCGTGACGATCGAGACGACTGACCGGGCGGCGGTGCAGGTCGAGAAGATACTGCAAGCACTCAGCCCCTACACCGACGCGGAGGGGCGTCCGCAACAACGTCTGCGTGCGATGTGTACGGTAGTGGGAAAGGGTTGTGATCGTTGGTACTTGGGACGGAGTCCCGAACCTCCCAAGCCGAACTTCGCCGAGATCGTTGTGCGAACCACGAGCGGTTTGCTGACACCTGACTACGTGAAAGAAATCCGCCGAATCGCCGTCGAAGGTGATACGGAAAGAGGACTCGATCCTGTTGTCGGCGCCCGTGTGATTCCGCGAGAACTTTTGATGGGGCCGGCCGTCGACGCGCCGATCGGGCTGCGTGTGTTCGGTCCGCGCCTGGGTACCGGCTTCGCCGACCTCGGCCTGATGCGCGAGCAAGCCGAAAAGCTAAAACACATGCTGCGCAATACACCCGGAACGTGGGACGTCTATGACTCATGGGGTTCGTCGAGTCTTCAACTCGACGTAAACGTCAACAGCGACACCGCGAACCTGGCCGGGGTGACCAACGCGACTCTCGCGCAGACGCTCAACGCCTATTTTTCCGGACATTATTTGACGACATTTCGCGAGGGCGACCATTTGGTTCCGGTGTATCTACGGCTTCCGCCGGAGCAACGCGGGTCGGTCGATCAACTTCAGACGGCCTACGTGGAAGGGCTTCATGGAAAGGTGCCGCTCAATGCCGTGGCGGAACTACAATCTCGTTGGGTGCCGTCACGCATCGATCGGCGTTTTCTGCAACGTGTGATCGAGGTACGGGCCCGCGTCGAGCAAGGATATCAGGCGAACGACATCGTGCTGTCAATGGTAGACTCCGACGCATTCCACGAGTGGGAAGCGAACCTCCCACCAGGATATTGGTGGGAGATCGGTGGCGCCCTCTTCGAGTCGCGGCAGGGCAAGAGCGACCTCGCCGTCTCGCTCCTGATTTCGATCCTGTGCATCATTTTGCTACTGATCATCCAGTATAACGGTGTGGCCAAGCCGATCATCATCCTGACAACTTTGCCGCTCGCCTTGATCGGCGCACTCGGCGGCCTTTACATCATGGACAAGCCGCTAGGTTTCATGCCGCAGCTTGGCGTGCTGGCGCTGTTCGGCATCGTGGTGAACACGGCCATCATCTACATCGAGTTTGCCGAAACGCTCATCAAGCAGAAGTCGGAGCAGTCGGACGGCAGTGGTCCAATTGCCGGTCTCACGAAAGGCGAGTTTCGAGAATGTCTGGTCCAGGCAGGACAGGTTCGCCTGCTACCGATCGCGATGACGACCCTCACGACGATCGGCGGACTGTTACCGCTCGCATTGGCCGGTGGTCCGCTGTGGGAAGGCATGGCGTGGCTGATGATCTTCGGTTTGATGGTGGCAACGCTTCTGACATTGATCGTGGTTCCGTCTCTGTACACTATTTTCGTAGAACAGTTTAGGATGTCGCCGCTGCCCCAGAGGGCATGATCGGAGACTCGTATGCAAACGGAAACAGTGCGGGCGGCTCAATGACGGTTTCAACTTGCATTGCCGTTCGTGGTTTCATCGGTATCGAATCGCCGGGAAACAGGTAGCCGAAAATGATGTCTAATCGAATTCCGAATGCGGGCGGCGGCCTGGCACGTTGGACCATTCGGGAACATCGATTTGTGTTCTTGCTCGCCGCGCTCACCATGCTTCTCGTATCCTCGCCGCTTCTCCATACGCTCGGATCGGAACGACGCCCGATGTTGTCCGGAATCGTGTTCACGGTAGTATTTACCGCCATGCTTTTGGCCGCGGTGTTTGCCGTCG
>JADFIX010000620.1 GCA_022566435.1 Planctomycetota bacterium | reverse complement strand
GCTGACCGCCGGCATGAGCTTGTGTCGGCCCAGGGTGGACCCCACCAGGTAGCCGCCCACGTCCGAGGCCTTGGTGACCAAAACGACAAGACAAAGCACCCAGGTACCGGACAGGTGCGGCATGTCGTGGCTGCATCGGATCTGCACGCCGAATGAGCCGAGAAAACCCAGGTAACAGATGATCATGAGCGTGGCGGCCCCATCGCGCAAGGCGCCGTCCGGGTTTCGACGAATGATGGGAATCGTACCAACGCCGGCGACCGAAACGATCATCCAAATCATCTGCCAGTAGAGGCCTTCCACTTTCGGGCCGGCGCTACCAAGCAGCCCTGCCGGTGAAAGCCACGGCGAAATCAAAAAAAGACCCACCATGACACAGCTAAAGGCGAGATAGGGTCGAGCGGATCTCAGCCGATACAAGTGATTCAGCTCCACCGCGCCGACCACAAAAATCACCAAAAAAGTGAGGGGTACGACGCTGCCGTGTTGAAGAAGTTGGCCAATCGGCCCCGGAACTTCTCCGGCGTGGGCTGCGATCAGCGCATCCAGCATGAATATGCTAACGAGAACGACTATGGATAGCGTGCCGTAGAGGATTCTCTCAACCATCGGCTACGCCGCCGCATCTATATAGTGCCGTGATGGCCGACGCCGCCACGCAGACCGGCACACCCCGTTTCAGATCATGATTACAGCCGGTGATCGGACAAGTACGCGTCTGGTGGATGGGCGGCGCCCCGTCGCATCGCTCAACCATCACCAGGCTCCAAAGGACCCGCGGCGATGGGACATGCAATCGAACAATCCCAGCATAGTCCGGAAATTTGGAAGCGGTGACTGATCACATGAAAACGATGTCCCTTGGCGACTGTTTCGCTCAGCGCTTGGATTTTGTCGGCCGCGAATTCGATGATCAGGCCGCAACGGCGACACACCATGTGGTCGTGAGCGACTTCACCGTAAGCGTGCTCATAGTGAGCCTGCTTGACGTCGAATCGTACCTGTTTGAGTATGCCGCAATCCACCAGAAGCGGCAGGGTACGATAGACCGTCGCTTTTCCGACCTTCAGTCCTCGCTCGCGGAGTAAATAGAGCACCTGCTCCGCCTCGAAGTGCTCGTGCAAGTCGAGCGCTGCGTCGAGGATCATTCGTCTCGCTCCGGTGTCCTTGATGCCGTTCGCGCGCAGATAACGGCGAAAGGCGTTCTTGACGTCATCGGGTGTGTGCTTTTGCTGCAGGCGCTCCATGCCTTCCCATCGGGTGTGACTAACGCATGTACATTAGGATTCCGCTTGGACGTGATTATGCGGATCGGCTCGTTTGTGGCAACCCGACACCTCTTTTTCGATCAAGATGCTGCAAAAAAGAGCCTTGTTGCTAGTTATTTTGCCAATACGGCCTCTGCCCCAAGGTATGATACAGAACGTGACGGAGCCGGCGTGTCGTCGCCTCCTGAAGGACCAACCCGGGCACAAAGTGATGCCGATGTCTGCGAACGAGCGCGCGGCGAGTGATCGAGCAGATTTGGAAGCAGAAAACAAAGAATGATGGGCGAATCGGGACGAGAATCGGATCGACGCGGGTTTTTTCGCCATGCGTTTGCACGCCTTGTACAGCCAATTGCGGATATCGTAGAGAATGTAAGCACCTCACTTCCCGAACCAGCTCGCCTCCGTCCGCCGGGCGCGATCGACGAAGACCGATTCCTCGATACCTGTCTTCGCTGTGGTGCATGCGCCAAGGCCTGCCCGGCCGATGCCATCTTTCCCCTCGGACGCGATGCGGCCGCCGCCTGGGGCACACCTGTGATTGATCCGGACCTGGCACCGTGCGTCGTCTGCGACGGCTTGCAGTGCACGCAAGTTTGCGAAAGTGGCGCCCTGGCCAAACTCGTCGCCCCGCATCAGATCAGGATGGGCCTGGCGGAGGTGTACGAGGCGCTGTGTGTTCGAACCGTGGGTGAATCGTGCACGATCTGTGTTGACCACTGCCCCATAGGGGCAGCGGCTCTACACCTCGATGGAAACGGACCGCCGATCGTGGAGCGCAGCGGCTGTGTCGGGTGCGGCGTCTGCCAGAACGTTTGCCCGACCGCACCCAAAGCCATTGTGGTCAAGCCCAGCGATCGCTAGCGACGGATTCAAAGACACGTCCGTCGTCCGGGATAGTAGATCGCTCTTGACCGCGAGGCACCTGCCCGATCACAATCCGTTGCGAAACGGTAGCCCGCAGCGAACTCGCGGCGTCGCCACCGGAAGGAGCACTGTTCATGAAATGGATTCCGCGGCAAAAAATCTGGCTCACTCTAATGATCGTGACCAACTTGGCCCTGTGGATCATCCCGAGCGACGTCGTGGAGAAAATCGCCCGCGAGCAGCACGTTCTCCTGGGTCGCTATTCGCGGCAGCACTTCATGTGGATCCTCGCCATGCTGATTCTTACACCCGTCAGCTTTTATGTCGATTGGTCGACCGGCGATACGTACAAGAAGCGCTGGTTTCAAGTGTTGGTCACGCTGCTGATTCTGGCGCCAGTGTTTCTCCTTGCGGATTTTCTCGTCAGGTCGCCACAATCCGATCATTATGTACGCGATTCGGCGGCCTATCACAGACCACCAAACGCCGATTTCACCGTGACGTTCGAAGACAAACCCGCGGCGGCGCGATCATACCCCTCGAACAGACCCGGTTACGGCACCGTGCAATGCCAGTTGCACACCGATAGCCGCGGGTACCGCAATCAGACCGACAACGATCGGTACGACGTCGTCGTGCTCGGCGATTCGTTTGCCGAAGGTTCGAGCGTTTCGGACGAGCACGTCTGGCCGGTACAATTGGCAAAAGAGACCGGATTATCCGTCTACAATTTGGGCATGTCGGGCTACGACCCGTTCCACTATCTCGAATCGCTAAAAGAGCGCGGCCTCGCCCTCCAACCTCGGTTCGTCGTCTGCCTTCTCTATGAGGGCAACGATTTTCGATCGGCCAAGACGGACGCCAAGCGACACAACCCGAGTTTTTCCAAGAAACTGGGGGCGTATTTCGGTCGATCGGCGATACTCAACGGACTCGAAAACCTGATCATCAACACATTCGGCCCGATCAACAGCCGGGGCACCGTGAGCGGCGGCGACGTTCTTGCTTGGATGCCGTTGGCGGTACCGGTCGGGGAAAACGCGAATTACTACGCCTTCGCCCCTAAGCAACTCCGTGATCTTTACGAGAGTCGCGAACAATTCTCTCGCGACAAACACTGGCTGAATCCGAGGCGACAGATCGCTGACATGAACCGATTGTGTCGCGAGGCGGGTATCGAGTTCGTGCTCGTCTTCGCGCCGCTCAAGGCACACGTGGTTTTGCCGGCGGCGGCCGATCGATTGGAGCCGAATCAACTACGATCGTTCCTCAAACTCCACTACAAGAAAGATCTACCGGAGGCGGACACTTTTCTTGCGAGCCTCATGCAAAACATGACGGCGAGAGACCAGGTCGTCGGCGAGTGGTGCGAACGCGAGTCCATTTCCTATATCAGCGCCACCGAATCGCTCCGATTGGCCGCCCTCGAGGGTACGCAAGTTTACTATACCTACGACCAACACTGGACACCCGACGGCCACGCCGTGGTGAGCGACACCGTCGCGGACTTTCTTCGTAAGCGGCAGTCCCGCGAAAATGTAGGCGCCGACAAAGGCTAGAACAGTCGTGCCCTTCGTCACCCATCCGACAAGTGTCATGGGTGCCATGGGTGCCATGTG
>JADFIX010000619.1 GCA_022566435.1 Planctomycetota bacterium | reverse complement strand
AGAACATCGGACGCCGGTTGCACCGCGTTCGCACAACCGAATACCCCTGCACTGCCCGTGCCGAACGAATTCCGCCGCGGATGCGTGACACTTTCTGCGGCTCCAAGGAAGGTAGGGCAGGTGGTTCTCCCGGCCCCGCCGGGAGGTTCACCTGCCTCCCTAGACAGGCAGGTCAACGCTCCGCTGACGCGGAACAACAACCTGCCCTACGTTTTTTCGTGTCCGCCGGTTTTGTCACGGACCCGTAGAGAACCCGCACTGGGTGATCATCTGGCGTCCGTGCTCCAATCGTGTAACGTGGTCCTGAGTCGAACTTGGCGCGACGATAAGGAACCCTTTCGCAGTGCAGCGGGTATGACGCCGAATTCGATAATTGGCGTCGGTAGGGGGTGAACCATGAAAATACGACTCCAACCACGCAGGCAACACGCTCAGTATCGCGTCCCAATGGAATCGTGTGCCGTCGTTCTCGCCATCGCAGTTTGTCTGCTGCTTTCCTCGTGCAAGGGCGATTCGGACGATGCCCCGGAAACTCGCTCGAACGGCACGCAAGCCATGACCGAGAGGCTCAAACGCTTTTCGGATGATGTCGACCTCAAGAAGTCCCCGTGGGCCAACGCCCGCCGCGCGGAAGCACTGAGCTGGCGACCGCTTCCGCCATCCGATTCCCAGCAGGGCCTTCTCATGAGGAGCCTTCTTGCCTACGAACTTCTGTGGGCCGGGCGAACCGAGGAAGCCATCGAGCGATTTCAGGAAATCGAACGACTCTTCCTCAAGTACGAGGTCGGACCCCAGTCGCTTCGCCAGGTGCGCGACGGCCTGGCGTCCGCGTTTCTTCGACTCGCCGAGCAGGAGAACTGCGTCTCGCACCACTCTGTGGATTCCTGCCTCATGCCCATCCGCGGATCGGGCGTGCACGCCGTAAAAACGGGCTCGCGAAACGCCGTGCGAGTGCTTTCGGAGACTCTTAGGCGTTACCCCGATGACCTCGGACTGCACTGGCTTCTCAACCTCGCCTATATGACACTTGGCGAGTATCCCGAGAAAGTCCCCGCCCAATGGCTGATTCCGCCATCTGTCTTCGACTCCCAACACGAGATACCGCGGTACTTCGACATCGCCCCGCAAGTCGGGCTCGATCATGTGAGTCTGGCCGGGGGAAGTATCATGGAGGATTTCGATAAAGACGGATACTTGGACATCATGGTGTCTTCCTGGGGTCTGACGGATCAGATGCGTTTCTTTCACAATGATGGAAACGGTTCATTTACCGATCGCACGGCGGAAGCCGGCTTGCTGGGCGAAATCAGCGGCCTCAACATGAGCCATGCCGATTACAATAATGACGGGTTTCCGGATGTTCTCGTGCTGCGGGGCGGATGGCTCGGGGAGCAGGGGCTGCACCCGAATTCTCTTTTGCGCAATAACGGTGACGGTACGTTTGACGATGTCACCGAGGCGTGCGGCTTGCTTAGCTTTCATCCGACGCAGGTGGGCGTGTGGGCCGACTACGATAACGACGGCTGGATCGATCTGTTCATCGGCAACGAATCGCTGCCGCAGAGCCCGCACCCCTGTCAACTTTTTCACAACAACGGTGACGGTACGTTTTCCGACGTCGCCGCGGCCGTCGGTGTCGCTTCGGTCGGATATGTCAAAGGTGCGGCGCGGGGAGATTACAACAACGACGACCTACCCGATCTATACCTCTCGATATTCAACGAACCCAATATTCTCTATCGCAATGAAGGGCCCGACTCGTCGGGTCGTTGGCGGTTCAGCGACGTCAGTCGAAAGGCCGGGGTGACGGATCCGGATCGGTGTTTCCCCACGTGGTTTTGGGACTACAACAATGATGGTTGGCTCGATCTTTTCGTCGCTTCCTTTGAGGGTTTCGACGAGTATACCCTTCCCGCCGTGGCCGCCGATTTTCTCGGCAAGCCGACCGGCAAGATGTCTTCTCGTTTGTACCGAAACAACAAGGATGGGACCTTTACGGATGTCACGAAAGAAGCGCGGCTCGACCCGGTCCTTCTCGCCATGGGGGCCAATTATGGGGACATCGATAACGATGGCTATTTGGACTGTTATTTCGGCACCGGCGAGCCGGATTTGCGCACCCTTGTTCCGAACCGCATGTTTCGCAATGCGGGCGGGTTGTTCTTTGAAGAAGTGACGACCTCCGGCGGGTTCGGTCACTTGCAAAAGGGACACGGCATATCGTTCGGAGATATCGACAACGACGGCGATCAGGACATCTACGCCGTGATGGGAGGGGCATATTCCGGCGACGTCTACCAGAACGTGCTTTTTTCGAACCCCGGCAACGCCAACCACTGGATTTCCATCGAACTCGAAGGCACCCGTTCCAACCGGGCGGCGATCGGCGCCCGGGTGGAAATCACCGTGCGGGAAGCCGACGGCGGTCAGCGCGACATTCATGCCACCGTGTCCTCCGGCGGAAGCTTCGGCTCCTCGCCGTTTCGCCAACACGTGGGCCTCGGAACCGCCGGTGGAATCGAAACGCTGGAAGTCAGATGGCCGGCATCCGGACTCGTGCAGTCATTTCGCGATGTGAAGATGGATCAATTCATTCGTATCCGCGAGGGAGACGCGAGTCCCACGACGATAGACCGGAAGCGGATCGTCTTTCCCTCGCCGAAATCCGCCGCGGCGCACGAACACAAACATTAGCCTGTTTTCGAAGGAAACACCCGCCCTCAAGTCGGCAGCGCCCGTATTCTGTCCGCAAAAGGAGCGAAGCCTGCTGGGCATCTCTCTTCTAGAACATCGAGCCGCGCAGATTCGGAGATGGCTGCGTACATCTCGGATTGAGTCTGGGTTTCAGTTCCGGCCTCCAGAAACTCTCTGCAGGCAGTCTTCGGGTCGTGGATAGTTTCCGGATCAGGCTGGCGAGCAATAGTAGTGCCCGTTGTACCGGAAATTGCCGTCTCATCCGCCAGCATCCAGGCGTCGAACATTCGCACGGCCACACCGAACGCGCGCGGTAGGGCTACCTGTTCGTACGCTTGGGCCTCGTTGAACTGTGCGATGCGTGTCTGATCGCCGTCCTCGTCGATGACGAGCACGAGGACATCGATCTCTCGTTTCCTCGCCTCTATTAGCCAACCAACGGCCCGTTTGAGGAACCCTTTTCCTTTGCCGTGAAAGACGTGTATGCTGGGGTCGCTGACGTTGGCGTGTTCAATACTCTCAAGAGTGGTTCCCCGAAGACGTTCTACAAGTGTCTGTAGTGCGCCGGTTTGTTCGTGTTTCCCTTCCGAAACAATGAGCGCCCTCATGACTTCGGGGCCTCACTCGGCGAAGAGGATTTGCCGAGTGCGGCGTCTCCCTCCGACGTCCAGATTTCACCCAATGTGAACACCTTCATTTGCTGGCGGACGGTCTCGCTTTCTGAGAGACGGTGGACGGAGACGGCGCCGTCGTCATCGCGAAGGCAGAGCGTCACTTCTTCGGGTTTGAACAGATCCACGACGTACGGCGAATGGGTGGTCATGAGCACTTGTGTATGCTCTTGTTCCTCAACGAGCCGGCGGAGAATCTTCAAAACCTCTTCGAGGCGCTTTGGATGAACACCGTTTTCGGGCTCCTCGATCAGCAGCACTCTCGGCGGTTCCGGAAGATGAAAGATCGTCAGGTACGCGAGGACGAGCATGACGCCGTCCGAAACCTGCGATGCCGAGATGACTTGGCCGGTTTTCGCAAACTTGAAAGCGATTCCTTTCCCGTCAGAC
>JADFIX010000618.1 GCA_022566435.1 Planctomycetota bacterium | reverse complement strand
TCAAGCAGCGCGAGACGGCGGAGGGCAAGGCCAGCCTGATCGCCAACAGCGTCATCGTCGATGGCGACCCCACCGCCGCCGACCGCCAGATCGCGGCCGTGCAAAAGGTCAACGCCGCCGATATCCAGCGGGTCGCCCGCGAATATCTGAACGATCGGCAGAGCGCGACCATCCGCTATCTGCCCGACAGCGACCGCCCGGCCAATGTCCGCGAGATGCCGATCGAGATCGCGCCCACGGTGCAGACGACGGCGCTCACCCCGCCCGCCAATATCGAGGTGGTGACGCCCGCACCCGAGGGTCAGCGCATCCTGCCCCCCGCCCCCGGTACACCGATCGCCCCCACCCTGCCGCAGCCGGTCGTCACGACGCTGTCCAACGGCGTGCGCGTCGTCACCGTCGAGCGGCACGACCTGCCGCTCGTCACCGCCTCGCTGGTGGCGTTGGGCGGGGCCGCCACCGATCCCCAGGGCCAGGCGGGCGCGAGCAGCCTCGCGGCCGATCTGATGACCAAGGGGACGACGACCCGCTCGGCGACCGAGATCGCGCGCGCGGTCGAAAGCCTGGGTGGCTCGATCGAGAGTAGCGCGTCGGACGACGGGGCCAGCATCGACCTGACCGTGCCCTCGGCACAGATGGACACCGCCATGACCATCCTGGCCGATGTCGCCACCCATCCGACCTTCGCGCCTGCGGAGATCGAACGCGCCCGCAGCCAGACGATCGACGGGCTGAACGTCGCCTTTCACGGAATCGGTCCCGGTCCCGCACCGGTGCCGTTCGCCAACGTTCAAGATGGCATCTATCGCACCGACACGTGCGGACTGCGTTTGGGCCTTGACCAGCACGATGAAAACCCCACCCATCCGGGCGAGGGCTTTTTCGGCTTCACCCGCCCTCGGATCAGAAACGATTCCATCGCATTCTACGGCGCGGGATGCGTGCCGAACGGCATCTACGTGTGGGACGAATCGATCATGACGATCGTGGCCGACGAAAACACCCCCTTGCCCCAGGGCGGCGGAAATTTCACTGAATTCCTTCCACCGGTATTCGATGGCACCAACATCGCTTTCTGGGCCGGCGGCGGCGGACTGATCAAGGGGATTCGCGAATTCCCGGGCATTTACAACTGGTCGGGCGGCTCCGTGGCCACCGTCGCCGACAAGACCACCTCGATCCCCGGCGACACGGGCACATTCGTCGGCTTCAGAACCCGTCCTTCGGTCGGCAGCGGACAAGTCGCGTTCATCGGCCTCGGCGAGCTTCCGTTTGTGGGCACGTATCTCTACGACATCGCGACGGATTCTCTAAAAGTCGTCGCCGATTCCACCATGCCCATGCCGGGCCAGAATGCCGATTTCTGGGGGTTCTTCGAGTTGTCGGTGAGTGACGGCCGGGTGGCGATGTTCGCCCAAGGCCTGGGCGGCGTTCCCCAGGGTCTGTTCCTGTACGAAAAGGGTTTCGTGCGCCCGATCTTCATTTCCGGACAGATGCTCGACGGAAGACCCGTCTTCGTCCAGGACTTTGCCCAGGAAGGACTGAGCGGACATCGGCTGGTGTTCTCGGTCTTGTACTTGGTCAGCCCGAGCCCTCTGGTCTTCGGGCAAGCGGTCTATTTGGCCACCATCCCGCTCTTCGCCGACCCGGACGGCGACGGCGATGTCGACCACGATGATTATGCCAATTTCGTGTCATGCATGGCCGGTCCCAACGTTCTTCCCAATCCGCCACAGCGAACCACGGTGCAGGAGTGCTTGGACGCGTTCGACGGCGATATGGAAGACGACGTCGACTTAACCGACTTCGCCAAGTTCCAAATGGCGTTTTCGGGTAAGTAGTGGCACTCCCAAAACGCACGAATCGGCACGCCCGAACCGAGCCGCGCGTGTAAGCAAGCGTCTTTTCTACCCCCGCTCCCTGACGGTCGCGGCTCGGAAAGAGTCTTGCGATATGCTCTATGGACCAACGCTCCTACCGCACTGGTCGGCTGGACCTACCACTCTGCACCGTATACCCTGCACAGGCAAAGATCAGCCACAGGGTGCTCCAATGCTGGAAACCGCAATTGCATTACTGATTGTCAAGCCGCTCGCCGAGGTTGTCTTCTCCGGGATTGTCGGAGGCGCCGCCCAAGCCAAATTCAAAACGCTGTGGACCCTCCCGCGGAAGGATGTCGACGACGTGGAGGTGGCGCTCCTCCAATCCGCACTCCAGGCCGTAATCGACTCCCACAAGCAGGCCCTCAAGGAGCGAACGGCTCGACTGACCAAGAACGAGAAACGGATTGTCACGGAGAGAATCAAGGAGTTCAAAAAGACGCGTGACGCCCTGCGATGGGAAGACCCCGACTACGCCAAAGAGCGGTTGACCGAATGGTCCGACAGAGTCTCGGCCAAGCCCGACGCTCCCGGCGGGCAATTCGGGCCACTTGTCGCCTACGCGTGCACCGACATTCCCGCAGCAGTCCAAGACGCGCTCGAAAACGACTTCGCACCAGCCCTGCGTGTACACTTCCACAGAAAGCTACGCGACAGCGATGTGCTCTTTCGCATCTTCACCGTCGAAATCCTCTCCGAGTTTCGAGAGGTGATTTCCTGGTGGCGTAATCTCGATCCCGACCGCGACGCCAAGCTTGTCGAGCAAGTGGCAAGCATGGGCGAAGGCGTGTCGGTGCTCATCAGCAAGGTCGTCGAGATCGAGCGGAAGATGGATGACCTGCCCGAGAGGATCACGGATGCAGTGTTGGGCTGTTTGAAGCAGGTCCAACTGGAGCCGGCGCGACTGGCGGTTATCGTAGAACAGCTTCCGAAGATTCTGCGCTTAACGAGCGACCTCGACGCGGCGACACAAACCGTGAAGGACTCGCGAGACTTGCTCAAGAGCTATCCTGAGCCGCAAACGCAGTGGGTCGGGCGAGTTGTCGAGCGGGGACGGCTTAGCGCCGCCTGGCTGCCCGTACGGAAGATGATCTACACCATTGTCGGATTCGGTGGCCAGGGAAAAAGCGCCCTCGCACGTCGATTCACCGAATCGCTTCGCCGACTCGAGAATCCCGACGATCGCCCGCTCGTTATCTGGTGGAGTTTCTATCTGAACCGCTCGGCCGACGAGTTCTTCGACCAGGCGGCCAAGCCCTTGAACATCCCTCAGCACGATAAAGAAACGAACAGGCGACGAAACAGCGAACAAATTGCAGGGGACATGATCGAGCGGATGCGCACCGGGGTCGACGGCCGGCGCGTCCTCGTGCTCGCGGGCCGCGGCAACAACGGCGGAGGCGGGCTGGTAGCAGCACGCAGACTGGCTGCGTGGGGTGCTGATGTTGCCGTGCTGCTTGCGACCGCCGCGGACGCTGTAGCGGGCGTTCCGCTTCAGCAACTCGACATCCTGCGACGCATGGGCGTGCCGGTGCGGCAATTCGCGGGGACGTTCCCCGAACACGATGTCGTGATCGATGCGCTGATCGGGTACGACCTCCAAGGCCCGCCGAGGGCGCCGGTTAATTTGATGATCGCTGCGGCGAACGATTCGGCCGCTCTAACCGTGAGCCTCGACGTCCCAAGCGGCGTGGACGTCAACACAGGCGAGGCACCCGGGAGCGCAATCCGCGCCTCAGTGACTCTCACGCTGGCGCTGCCGAAGGCCGGGCTGGTCCGGCCAGAGGCGCAACAGTTCGTCGGCGAACTCTACCTGGCCGACATCAGCGTGCCGGTGGCGCTCTATAAGAAGATGGGGCTCGGCTCGCCGCGGCCGTTCGCGG
>JADFIX010000617.1:2121-3764 GCA_022566435.1 Planctomycetota bacterium | reverse complement strand
CCCAAAGCAGCCTCCAGGAAACGACTCGCCTCCTGGCACTTGCTTCCTGAATAACCTTTGGTCTCAACTCGCGACTGGCCGCTGGGCGAGATGATGATTTCTATCGTTTTCATACGGTCTCTCCCATGTGAATGGTCAGTTTGAAAGAGCCATCGGCCAACGACTGCTCACTGACGGTGTGCCCTTGTTGGTGGGCTTCGATGCGCGTTTTTTCTACGGCATAGGCCTGCAGCAAACGATCCAGTTCGCGCTGCTGGCCCCAGCGGCCGCCGTAGTTATCGAACTGGACAGTGCCAGTTTCGACTTTACAAACGGCCGGGTACCTCCAATCGCGCAACTGGACGGTGTAGCCGGTCGCTTGCCCGCTGAAGAGTTCGACGGTTTCGAGCACGGGCGTCTTGAGATGCAGACGTTGACAAGCGGCTCGAAGCGCCTGCACGTCGCGTATTTCTGTCTGAACGTGCACAACGTGTGACATTCGAGTCTCCTAGAATAAAAGTGCCGTTATCGATGGGCGGGTCACTCGCGCCGGCTGACGGCGTTGAGCAGAGCCGCCATAAGAAACAAACCGATTAGCCAAGCTATGATCGCCTGCCAGCCGTAATAAAACGCCACCGCGAAGCAGCAGATCGTAAACAGGCCAATCACAAGGTGGATCTTGTGCGTCAACTCTGGGTCCATTCAACTCCTTCTTTCTGGTGGCCGTAAACTTACCGACGGTTTTCGCTAGCGGACCACGAAGCATGGCGAAACGTTCAATATGCAGGCGTGACTAATCGGACGCAGAAACCGATTTCCTTGCCGCTGAACAGCAGGATGGTCTTGAGTAGATAGATCGAGAGTGAGGCGGCTCTCACGGTCACGGCGTCGCGGATCTCGATCGTAACGATGTGTGACATGCCTTGAATTCCGTGGGCTGAGAGTGGATACGGTCACGATGACGACCTGTCGGCGCTTTAGTTGTCGATAAAGCAAGTACTTATTCTTGCTTCCTTTCTTTCCTCCTTAGGAACGCGCCATGTCCGCCGACTTACGTTTCGGCTCGGCCACATCAAGTTGTCGGCGACGATGCTGTCGTACAACTAGAAACGCGATGTTGTCGATCAGGCGTCGGCGTTCGGCCTCAAACTCGGTCCTTGAGTCAATCGGCGTTTCGTTGGTTGCACTGGATGATTGAGGTGATTCAAAATCGGGCATAGAGTCTCCTTGTACGAGAAACACACAACGGCTCGCCGCACGGCAAGCGCAAAGAAAACCCCGCCGCAAGGGCGGGGTACACATAAGTGAGACGACCGAATCAGACAGATTTGCGCGGGTTACCACCGTTGTACGGCCTCTTCGGCTTCGGTTTTCCAATCATCTCGTAATAACGTTCATAGATTTGCCAGACGACGCCCGAGTTGAAGCGTTGGTTCGCCAAAGGACGAATCTTCGAGCGCAGCTACGCCACCTCCTCGTACACGACCGCCAGCATGGTGAGTGTGCTGAGCGGCGAATTGCCCCAGGAACACGGCTTGAGGCTGTTCGATCAGCTTCTTCCCGAGGACGCAGTACTCATCACCGAACTCCTGCCGCGCGAATACCAGAAGGCCGCTTTCATCGCGAACGGTGTGCTATCCGATCGCGCCATGGCGATTGCCCAT
>JADFIX010000617.1:0-2111 GCA_022566435.1 Planctomycetota bacterium | reverse complement strand
AGGTGGTTTTCTAAGCCAAACTTCGACCTTCTCTGGAGTAGGAACGTCGTTTCCCAAACACAGGTCAGCTTTGTCCCGAACGGCAGCGAGGAGTTGCGGCTGAAACACACCGCGGACATTGGTCTGTTTCCGAGCAGGACGAGGTTCGACGTGAACCATGATCCGACCACCGGTCAGATCTCTGAACACGGCCAGAGCGCGATATACGGCATCTTCGCCCAGCTGCCCAGCGGCTCCATCGGTTAATAACGAAGCAGATTCATTCAGAATCTGATTAACGTCGTCTGTCGTGAGTGTCCGCGAAAATTGCTCGAGTGCCCTTCGTGCGTGGGCCAGCTTTTCGCGCACGTCATCTCGCTCCGAGCGGGCTGCTCGAATCTTGGCCTTCGTTTCCCGACGGTCTTCCTCAGACCCGTCGCCAGCCAGATCAAAGAGACCGTCGATTCGCCGCGTGAGCGCTCGCTCCCGGTTTTCGAGTTGTTTGATCTCCTCCAAGCGACCTTCGTCACCTCGGGCGTCGAGTTCTTGCGATCGAGCAACGATCTTACCAATCAACTCACGGTCCTCCTGGATCAACTCCTGGAGCTTTTCGCAGATCGCACGCACGGCCTCTTCGCGTCGAACCGCCGACTTGCTGGTACAGCGAGCGCCGTTGCGACACTGCATGCCACGCCCGTGGGCACCAGTCTGATGGAGTCGAACAAATTCCTCCTCCGTACTGCACGCGGCACAAAAAAACAACTTCGTCGTCAGATCCCACAGCTGGGCGGGCTTATTTTTTTTCGGTCCGCGCGGTCCGCGTTTCATCTCGGCCAATCGTTTTTGGACCGCGAAGAACAACTCATCCTCGACGATTCGCAAGTCTTCGCAGTGAAATTTGGTGACTTCTTCGTCCGGTTGTTCCTGCTGCACGGCATAGTCTTTGGTACTCGACCAGATCGATTTATTGCGACCAAACTCCCAGCGGCCCGTCAGTCGGATGTTCGACAACATGCGTCGGTAGGCCGTCGGCGTCATCCGGCCGGTCGTCGAGCGAGGATCGCAGGGACCTCCGGCTGCCAGCCACCGGCGCAGCCCCTCACCCAGCGACATCCCATCCCGAATCCAGTCGAATTGCTGGCTGATGAGTTTCGCAGCTTCCGGATCGACTTCCGGCATTGTTCTCGGTTTACCGAGATTCGTCAGTGGTGCGTCTGGTAGAATCTTCGGTCGGTACCCGACTCCGAGTGGGCCCACCGTCCAACCTTTCTCGAAGATCCCCACAAGCCCGGCCTTCACGTGATCCACCAGAGTGTCGAGGTACATATCATCAAGAATGCCTCGCAGCTGGACCTGCGCTTTCCATGCCTTTTTGTCGTTAGTGTCGATCCCGTCATTGAAAACGACGGCCCGGTGGCCATTTTCGACGACCCGCTCGGCGATGAATTCGTGCCCCTTGTAAGAACTTCGAAACAGCCGTGAGAGCTTGAACAACACGAGGACAAAAGAGCGTCCGGACTGCAAGATCTCCTTCAGACGCGACAATCCCACGCGTCGCGTAGTGCGGCCTTTCTTGGCCTCGTCGAGACAGATCAGCTGCGGCGGAATGAAGATTCTCAGCCGAGCGGCAACAAGAATGTTCTCACGCAACTGATCTTCGGACGAGTGTTGGATTTTTGAGGAAAACCGCAAGTAAGTACAGCCGATGTCCAGTCCCTGGGCCTCGGCCCAGGCGATTTGTTGATCCAAAGGAGCACTCGGATCGAAATCGACGAGGTCGATGCTTTCTCTCTTGGCGGCCTCTCTGAAATACTCGATCGCTTTACGGGCCAGTTCCTCACCGGGGCCGCCCGCGTCTGTAACCAGATAGTTCATTTTGAGTTCTCCCCACACCCGACTCGAAAGATATCGCGTTCCGCCGCACGGCCGAATCACATCGCGATTCGTCCCAGCAGGTGTGACGCGGGCGACGATAGAAAACAAACATCTCAGCAGCGTCACATGGTGTGACTTGTTGCAGGAAACTTGTGTTATCGCGCCCAGCTACACTCGATGGTGGTGGAGGTCGCGACAATATGTCGACGAACGGCACAGGCCTTTAAGAAGCTTGTCACGGGGCGCCCGAAACCAGC
>JADFIX010000616.1 GCA_022566435.1 Planctomycetota bacterium | reverse complement strand
TGGACATCTGCACGTGGTAGGAGGCTCGCCCCTGGGATTCTACGTCGGCCGCCGCAGGTAAGGTAGTCCGGCAACGGCATCGACGCCCCACTCACATCGGCTTAGGTCTGATCCTCTGAGGTAGTCCCTGCCCTATGTATGGCACGACGGTCGCGGGATGGGCCACATGTTGGAGTAAGAGCGCATTGACGGGAAATCGCATGAAGTCGACCGCGTCATTTGTGCTGCTGATCGCCATAGCCCTCGCGCGACCAGGACGCCTCACGCGCAGTGGTCGGATGGTCGGGATAGGCGACGACAGCGATCAGCCTATGGATTACGGTCCTTTCCGGACTGACAACTCATCGTCTTCGAAGTACGGCAGCGGCTTGCCGTAGATGCCGGTGGCGATGATCGCCAGGAACGCGCCGATTACGCCGATGATCGGCACGACCACGAATCTTGTCGCCGGGGACACGAACTACTCGGACGATGTTTTCGCACACGAACTGGCGACGACAGTGACTGAGCGGGTCAGCGTCAGCTCAGCCGGTGCTCAGGCGTCCACGCCGATCCTGGTTCCTCCAGATAGTGATGATACGTCCATGTCGGGAGACGGACGGTTTGTCGTGTTCCGTAGCCTCGGTGTGAATCTCGTCTCCCGTGACACCAAGATCGTGGCCGACATTTTTCTTCATGACCGAGATTCTGATGTGGACGGTGTTTTCGACGAGACGGGTGCGATCGAGACGAGTCGCATTAGCGTCAATTCCGTCGGCGTGGAAAGCAATCTTTCAAGTGGTGGGGCAAGAATCTCATCCGACGGGGCAGTCGTCGCATTCTACAGCGACGCCACGAACCTCGTGGTCAACGATTCGAATCTGGTTCGAGATGTCTTTGTCCGCAGTACTGGGCAAGCCGGTTGCGTTAGCGGCGAAGAGTGTGATGATGGCAACCCGTGCACGGATGACACGTGTGACGGCGGTAGCTGTCAGAATAGTCAGATTCCAAATTGTGACCTCTGTCCGAGCGGGGCGGCGGATTGTGATGATGGCATCGCCTGCACGAGCGAACTTTGCGTTGATGGGGTCTGTCAGTATCCGGATAACTGCGGTGATGACGGTGAACCGTGCAACGGCGATGAATTCTGCGATGTTGCCGGCACCGAACAGTGCGAGCACACTGGTGACCCTTGTCCGGGAGTCTGCACGCCGGGGGAAGGCTGCCCTTGTGACGCGCCTCTCGTCGAATCCGTCGGCCCCAGATACATCGCCATTACGCCGCAGCCGGCGGATGGCCCGACGCCCACCGCATTCTTGATGACATCGCCCGATTGGCTGTGCCTCAGTAAGTACGTCGGCGCGTTTACCCGATGCGGTGGTACGGACGGCATATGCAAAATTGACGCCGATTGCAATGCTTGCACGCTTCTCAATTCGGCGTGTCTCTCGGACGCCGATTGCATGACCTGCCAAGGAACGACGAACCCATGTCAAAGCGACGCCGACTGCGGCGGGTCGTCGTGTGATTCCATTCAGGTCTGCCAACTCTCCGGCCAGACGTGCGATCAGGGTGCCTTCTTCGAGGAAATCGATATCGACATGGACGGCTTCCCCGACGGACTCCTCGCCACACTGGTCGACGATCCCGCGGACCGGGCCGTCTTGACCGCTGAGGAGTGGGGCACAACGACCTATCCGCGTTGCTCGCACTCGCAAGAGCCGTGCAGCTCGGATGCGGATTGCGATATCGGCGCGTGTTCCGTTTCGGGTCGTGTATGCAGCGTGAGCGCCGACGACTGTCGCGCTCTATGCGCCATCGCACAGACCGAGTGCGGATTTGACGCGGAATGTCTGCAACCCGGTGATACTTGCTCTGACTCTCAGGCCTGCGTGCCGTTTGAGACCTGTCAGTTGGGAAAGATATACGTCAGGTCGGCTGACATACTACCCAGCGACGTTGACAAGGCTACTGGAACTTTCTTCCCCACGACGTACACGGTACAGGCCGATTGCGGTGGGCTCTCTGATTCGGTCGACCTTGTCATGCGGCTCTGGGCGGACGTCGACGACAACGGTCTGGTCAACATCGACGACGTGTTTTTCACGATCAAAGGGTTCCAGGGCGAATTCCCGCCCGCGGTGCCGTCGAAAACGGTGGTCGCGTTCGACATCGACGGCCAGGGGTGTACGCCGAATCAAATTGTGAACATCAACGACGCGCTAATCGACATTCTGGCGTTCCAGGGTGAAAGGTTCAACCCGGACTACTTGAACACGTTCGCCGATTGCGACGTACCTTGCCCGTAGGGAGAATCGACTATCGAAGTAGTTTATCCTCACACGTTAGTTAGAATGGGTACCCTCTAAATAGGAGATGTCGATGCGCATGCGACGAATGTTCCCCACAGGCGCGTTGGTGCTGATATTGCTTTCGGGTTGCCAGCCCAAGCTCAAGGAAATCCGAAGCAAAACGAAGTTCGGCCCTGGTTTCAGGCATAGGGGTTCAGACCGAACCGATAGTACGCGCTGGACCGTTCAGCAGGGAATAGAGTTCAAATGGAAAAAGGGAGTCAAGACCGGCATCACCTATCGTCGGCGCGACACGGATGATGGCAACGGCAACAGCGAAAATGCTGTCTTCATCGATTTCTCTTTCCCAATATGGAAAGCCGAGAAGAAGCCCGATCCAGTGAAGAAACGCCTAAAGAAACTAGAGCGGCGGGTTGCGGAGCTTGAAACGCTGCTCACACCATCGGAGAATAAAAGTGCGAGCCCATAGATCATCGTCCGCTTTGTTGCTGTTGGTTATTTCCTGCCTCCTGTTGACAGGCTGTATCGACGCAACTCGTACTGGGTTAACGGAAGGCCTCTCACGAGGCGTCAGGAATATCGTGTCCGACATCGTGGAGGATCTCTTGCAGGCCGTGATCGACGGGGAGTCACCATGACGCCGCGAAAGAGCGGTCTGGATCTTGGGGGGGGCGTGCACGCAATGTTCAGATCGAACGCACATAGGCGATGCGGACTGGAGGGGCATGCAGAGTCGCTACGAACCGGCCTCCAAAAGATGGCTGCAGTCGGTGCCATTTTCTTCGCAGCGCATGCCTTGGGGCAAGTTGTCGAGCGCATTAGCACTGACGAGTTTGGCGTTCAGGGTAATGGCGAGAGCACGCGACCATCTGTTTCCGCGGACGGTCTCTACGTTGCATTTTCGAGCAAATCCGACAACCTCGTGAGTGGCGATCACAATTCCAAACGAGATGTTTTCGTACGCAATCGGCGGACCAAACAGGTCGTTCGAGTCAGCATACATTCCGACGGCATGGAGTCTGACGGCAACAGCGGCCGCCCGTCAATCTCCGCCGACGGACGGTTTATCGCTTTCGGCAGCGATGCGACGAATCTGATCGACATCGACTTGAACGGCAAGAGAGACATATTCGTCCACGACCGCGACCCGGACGGGAACGGCATCTTCGACGAGGGCAATGGTACGACGGTCCTTGCAAGTCGGGGAACGTTTGGCCAGCGAGGCGATTTCGACAGTCGTCGCCCCGCGATATCCAGCGATGGTCGCTACGTCGCGTTTCGTACGAGTGCGACGACGTTGCTGACGCTGGACACCAACGGCGTCGATGACATTCTCGTGCGTGACCTAATCGATCGGACAACCGTCCGCGTCAACGTCGGAAGCGGCGGCGTTCAGGCAACGGGCGGCGACAGCGACCGTCCTGCGATTTCCGGAAGCGGTAGATTCGTAGCGTTTTACAGCGATGCATTTAACTTGGCGCCCGGC
>JADFIX010000615.1 GCA_022566435.1 Planctomycetota bacterium | reverse complement strand
GCGTTGTCCGGCAACTACATCCAAGAGCCTAATCTCGCAAATCCGCTGTAGCGTCCCCGAAACCGTGGGTTTCGGGCGAATCTTCTTAGCGGTGTAGTGTTAACCTACCTGAAGAGCAATGCACTGCCGAATACCGCAAACGTGGCACCAACAATCGCTCGGAAACCGATCCGTTCCTTCTCGACCCATACCGCGAAAGGAAGGATGAATACCGGGGATAACGAACAAAGCGTCTGTGCAACGCCTACCGGGGCCCGGTCCGTGGCCACAAGTGACATCCACACGCCCAAGTAGGGGCCGACGATCGTACCCAGGGCGGCAAGAATCAAACCGACTTTGACCGAACCCGTTCTCGCAGGCTCCAGCCCGCGGGCACGTCGCTTCAGTTCCCACCGTCGGTGAAGTATGAAGATCGGGATCATCCCCAACCCTGCGAAGAACATGCGTATATAAGTTCCCGCCTGCGGTGTCAAGTGCTCTTCCACAGGAAGCCAGCCGTGCCCCATACCCTGCTTGCTGAGCAACAGGCCGCCGGCTTGGCATGCCGACGCCACGAACGCCATCACAATGCCGCGCGTTCGATGAATCGTATCGATCCTAATCTTCCTGGCAGGTCTTTCCATTATCACCCACGCCACGCCGCCGATCGTCATCGCAATGGCCAGCCACGCCAAAGGCTCGAGTATCTCGCCGAGGGCGAGCCAGCCGAAAAACGTCGCAAACAGCGGAGATGTGGCCATGATCAACATGCACCGCCGAGGACCGATATCCACGAGAGCAATGAACAGCGCCTGATCGCCGATGGTCAAACCGACAATCCCGGATATCGCAAGATACGTAATTTGCCCCGGCAAAGCGTCGGGAATCCAATAACCGGCGACAAGTCGAAAAGTAATGCCGTGCAGCGCGACCGCGAAGGCGATACGCAACGTATTAAGGAGTGTCGGCCCGATGCGCCGTGCCGCCGCCGCGAATAACAGCGAAGTGGCCGTCCACAACAAGGACGTCGCGACGCCGGCGGCCTGACCGATATAGGGTTGCATTCGTCCGAGCATAAGGATGCGACATTCTAGGGGCTCGTTCGTCGGTTTCCAGTTTGCCCGAGCCGAGGCATGGCCTAACCGATCCAACCACATTACATTCTCGACATGCTTGTCATCATCCTGATCGCCATCCTCGTTCCCTTTTGGCTGTCGCTGGTCGCTACATTCTTCGTACGGTCCTGGGCGATCCGCACGGGCTTTGTGGATCACCCCATGGGGCACAAGAACCATGATTCGCCCACCGCCCAGGGCGGCGGCATCGCAGTGTTCTTGGCAATGTGCGGGCCGATTCTTGCCGGAACGCTGATCGCCTGGTGGCTACGCGACTCGACACCACCGGCGTGGCTGCCGTCGCTGGTCAAGACCCATATCGCCGGAATCGCTTCCAAACTGCCCACCATTCTCGCCATCCTCGGCGGTGCCGCGGTGCTTCACGTGGTTGGGTTGATCGACGACCGGCGACCGCTCGGTCCGTGGCCGAAATTCTTCGCCCAATTTGCCGTGGCCGGATTCATTGCCGGTCCGGTCGGAATCCGTGCGGCCGAAGCACTGCCGGCGCCGATTTCCATCGCCGTGACCATTTTGTGGATCGTATTGATCACCAACGCCTTCAACTTTCTCGACAATATGGACGGGCTGAGCGCCGGCGTCGCCGCGATTGCCGCCGCCGTATTCGCCGTAGCCGCTGCCCGCGCGGGGCAGGTGTTTGTCCCCGTCATGGCGTGGGTTCTCGTGGGGACGCTGATCGGCTTTCTGAGGTTCAATTTCTCGCCCGCCACCATATTCATGGGCGATGCGGGGAGTCTGGTGATCGGGTACTTCATGGCCGTGCTGACGATCCTGGTCACGTTCTACGATCCGTCGCAGAATCTGACGCCCTTCGGCGTGCTGATGCCGATCGTCGTCCTGGCGGTCCCCTTATACGACGTCGCCAGCGTCGTCATTCGTCGCATCCGCGTTGGGGAGAGCCCGCTCCGCGGTGATCGGCGGCACTTCTCGCACCGACTGGTCAAAAGAGGCATGACCCCACGCGGAGCGGTACTGACTATCTACCTGGCGACGGCCGCCACGGCGCTGCCGGCGATCGTCTTGCCGTCCGTAGACTGGCTCGGCGCGATCCTCTTGCTTGTGCAGTGCCTTTGTGTGGTGACGATGATCGCGATTCTCGAACACGTAACTCCTGGTTCGAAAAACGGCGGATGACTTTCAATTCCGACCGACTTGCCGCGAGCATTTCTGTGTCATGAGCCCGCATTTCTCACCACGCGTGTGACGCAAATCGAAGCTAGCCCGCCCAGTGAGAAATGCGGGCTAAGTTGCCATTGACCCGGCGAAAGAAAGAGTGACTGACGAATCTTGAAATCGTTGTTTCAATTTGGTACGATGTTGGAAGATTCGGAATGCGTATCAGCAATGTTCGCGGGAAGACTCTCCGCGTTCGGCGCGAAGCGTGGCGTTCAGGGCTGTTGTGCGAGTCGTGTGTGCAATCAAAATATTCGGGAGACAGGCGATGAAACTGGTGACGACACTGGCTATTTCGGTGATCTTCCTCTTGACGGCGAGTACCTGGGCGGATGAAGGCGACAATTCGAGCGGGCGGCGGGGCCGATCAAAGGTCGGACGCGGCGGAGACGGAGGGAACGACGGTGGCGACAGCTGTCAGCACCAATGTGCGGCTGCGGCGGAACACGCCTTCCGTGTGTGCATCAAGAACGATGACTCGCACGAAGCATGCATCGCCGTGGCGCATGAGGCCTACGAAACCTGCGTGCTCAATCAGTGCGGGCCGCCGCCATGCGAAGTCATTTGCGCCCGTCAGGCCGAGCAGGCGTTTCATACCTGCTTGGAAAACGGAGGCGGACTCGAAGAATGCGGCGCAACGGCGCGGGAGATGCTCGAGATCTGTTTGGCCGAAAATTGTGACGCACCGGGCTGCGAGGTTCAATGCGCTCGTCAGGCGGAGAATGCTTTCCACACCTGCATCGAGAACGGCGGCGGTCACGACGAGTGTGGCGCCGTGGCGAGAGAGGTGCTCGAAACCTGTCTACAAAACAATTGTGCCCCGCCGAGCTGCGAGGATCGATGCGCCCAATTTGCGGACGAGGCGTTCCGGACGTGCGTCGACCACGGTGGGGGCCACGATGAGTGTATGGCCCATGCACATAATGTGCTTGCAAATTGTCTCCAGGATAACTGCGGACCGCCGAACTGCCACGATCAATGTGCCCATCAAGCTGAGCAGGCATTCCGAACTTGCATCGAGAACGGCGGCGGTCATGACCATTGTGGTGCCGTGGCCCGTGAAGTGCTCGAAACTTGTTTGTTGAACAATTGCGACGCGCCGAGTTGCGACGTCGCCTGCGCTCATCAGGCTGAACAGGCGTTCCACACGTGCCTCGAAAACGGCGGGGGGCATGACGAATGTTTAATCGTCGCCCATCAGGTGCTCCAGACCTGTCTACAGGAAAACTGCGGTCCACCGACGTGCGAAGAGGAATGCGGTCATCTTGCCGGCCAAGCCTATCAAGCCTGTATCACGGACGGCGGAACCGAGCACGAGTGCATGATGGTGGCCCACGGCGTGCTGCAGGAATGTGTGGCAGGCTGCGATTAGATTCGCTTCTATGAGTCTCACGACGATCTGAACTGCGGGCTTTGGCCGGCGCGGAATCCCGCGCAGGCGAAAAGCCTTCGCCGCTGTTGGGGATGATGGTCGTACGGCCTAACGAAAATGGG
>JADFIX010000614.1 GCA_022566435.1 Planctomycetota bacterium | reverse complement strand
CTATCGGCGCGTCCGCAATGTGGCGGGTGAGGACGAAAGATGGTTGAGGAAAGGCTTAGGACGGCCCGGACTATGGCGGCGCTCTCCGGGGCGCTGACACAGGAAAAATGGCCGTTTGAGAGCTGGTTGTTGTCAGGATTGTTGTCAATCGCCCAAAACAAGGGACCGAGCGCACAGCCCGGTCCCTATTTGATTCCTATGTGGTGCCGAGGGCCAGAATTGAACTGGCGACACACGGATTTTCAGTCCGTTGCTCTACCCCTGAGCTACCTCGGCGTATGAGGCACATTCCCGCTTCAACTTGGTGGTTTGCTGGAGTTCAGGACTCGCCTGTGAGAGCTGGTCCCGCCCGTAGTCCCTCCACAAACTTCCCCAACGACCTACGGAGGCGGTCCGGGTGCGTCGAACCTGGGACATGCCCGACGTGCAATCGTATGTTAGCGTCCACAGCCGTTCAAGTTGCGCACGGTATCAGGTGCAAACCCTTCGGCTGGCTTTCGGGGCGTCCTCGTTCCTTCGAGTCTTTGTACAGAATGTGGCGAAGAGGAGCGAACGGGCGGCCCCACTGCTTGACAGGCTCATGACAGCCAGGCGCATGACGAGTCAGCTCAGCGCGGGCTGGCTCAACACGCGGCGCGGGGCGCCCATCAGCGCGGACCCTGTATGACATCTGCCGGCCCCGATCCGGTGGTCGCCCTGATGGCGGAATGGACCGGCGAATGGAAGAAAGAGTCACCCGAGGGATCGGACGATAAGGCGGAGGCCCGCTTTACGAACGAATCTTGCGAGCGGATATGGGCCATCGAGGCTCAAATCTTCGCGGAGCCGGCCACAACGGTAGAGGGCTGCTATGCCCAACTCTCCATCGCCTTTGGTTGGCTGACTGGCGGCATTCCCGTCGATGAGCAGGGCACCTACGCCCGGTTTGGTGAGATGATCGCCGACAAGCTCGACGATCCGGACGCCGCGCCGACGGAAAAACTACGTCTGTTCGCCACCGGCCCGGTATTTGATCACCTGCACTTTTCCAGCGTGACGAGCCCCTCGTTCACCATCTCGTCGATGTGCGCCAGCAACTCGTCAATCTTTTCCCGGCTGTCCACAATCTCAATCACCATCGGCAGATCTTCCGAAAGACGCAGCACTTTGGCCGTGTGCAAGCGGCTGTGGGCACCGAATCCCATCGGCCCGCGGAGAACCGTGGCACCGGCCAGATGAAGCTCGCGCGCCTTGAGCACGATCGCTTCGTATAGCGGCTGCCCATGCCATTTGTCCCCCTCGCCGATGAAGACCCGCAACAGGCATCCGTCGTTTGGGATTTTCACGGCCTACAGTCCAACCCATCGCTGGGCCCCACGGTACCCGATCAAAACCGCGCCCACCGCCAGCACGTTGGTCACCACAACATTGAGGCATGCACGACTGTACCCCCCTTCGTTGGCCAGGGCCATTGTTTCCCAGCCGTAGGTGGAAAACGTCGTAAACCCGCCAAGCACGCCGACCATGACCGCGATGCGATACTCCTCGCGAACGAGTACCGGTCCCGCGAGCACGGCCGTTAACACACCGATCGGCAGGCAACGAGTACGTTCACCACCAATGTACCGATGGGAAACGTGGTGGGCACCAGCTTCTGACTCCAGCCGGCGAGTGCGTATCTCAATACGGAACCGACCGCCCCGCCGGCGGCCACGAAAAGCAGCTTCGTCATGCCAAGACTCCAACGCTGGTGCTCAAATCGTCATTTTGCAAAGCGTAGCAAGTTCGGAATGTGCGGACAACATGGGAAACGTGACCGGCAAATCGCTCGCCGGGTGAAGGATGGGCAAACCGTTCCAGAAAAAAGAGGGCCTCACAAAGAGGCCCTCCTGTTGTCTTGCAAGCCGTCGCCGACTCTAGTCCCTACCCGTTAAGCGTCGCGATCGCCGCTAGGGATCGGGGCACAGATCGATATCCGGGCCGGGGTACTCCTGTGCCTGGAATCCGAGAATTGTGAACAAAATGTCGTTCCCGTTACACAACTTATTCGGGTGATCGGGCGGGACAGCCGGATGAAGGTCACAGAGTGACACATGCACCGCGTTGAAGGCATTGGGATCCACAAACGACTTGATCACCGCCACAAAGTCGTCCGCATTCACCGTACCGTTTGGCGGCCCCCAGATCTTTCCGTCAAACTGACCGACTAAGTCGCCCCAGCATTTGATACCCGGTTTCGCCTGGGTCGCGGCGGCAAGCGGCGTGTCGGAAACCAGCTCGTCGTCGACAACCACAATGGTGTAAATGGACTTCGGCATGATCGGGCAACCGGTCAGATGAAGCGTCGGACAAGCATCCCAGTTCGGTGCCGCCGCAGGCCGGCTCGGACCGACGGTCGAGATACAATTCTCATCCGGTTCATTCGCCCACCACTCGGAATCAATGGCCGTCACGCCAATCACCAGTGTACTCGTTAGCGTCAGTCGGATGTCGAGGTTCTTACCCTCGTTGACGCCAAACACGCCTCGCGGATCGATCGAGATGTATCGATTCTTCAAGACGTCGTGCGGCGAGGGTGCAAGTATCGGCGATTCGATGTCACACGCGTCCGGAATGCCATCGCCGTCCGAGTCGACCGTGTCGTCACCGCCCGGGCAGATGTCTTCGGCATTACAAACCCCATCACCGTCGTCGTCCGCAAATGTACCCGCACAGGTTCCGAACTCATCGCCCTGACAGACGTCGCCTTCGGTACAGTCGTCGCCGTCGTCGCAGAGGTCGGTATTGCCGCTTGCCGCGCAGTTCCCGGCACCGTCACACTCGTTGTCGGTGCACAGGTTCCCATCTTCCGTGCAAGGGGTGCCGGCCGGAGTGTTGCAGGTCCCGGTGCCCTCATCGCAGGTATCGGCGCACTCTGCGCCGCTCTTGCACGGATCGCCGGTGTGTATCGAGCAGCTTCCCCCGGCGCACATGTCGTCGCCGTTGCAGAACAACAGATCGTCACAGGGATCGGTCAGGTTCGTATACTCGCACGTACCGGCGTTGCAAGTTTCGTCCGTGCACTCGTTGTCGTCATCACAATCGGGATCCGTCAAGCAGACGCCGATACATGGATTCGAATCGGCTTCGTCGATATGGATCGACCAAATATCAAGAGTCCCTGAATCTTGGGAGGCGCTGTCGTAGACGTTGATCACCCAGTCTCCGGCCGAGGTCATTCCGTCGAACGCGCTCAGGGGACTGTTGGGCCTGTAGTTCGGTGGCGAGGACAATCCATTGGCACATGCAACCTCGATCGCGCCGCCGGCACCCTCGTCGTCCAGAATAATATCATCGTAGTCGTCGGTGTCACATCCAAACTGCGAGACGGGAACACCGGGCTGATCGAGGACCGTCACGGTCGTGCCCAAGTGCGTGAGCGTGACCGTTAGATCACCCACCCACGTATGCGTCACGCTGAGATCGACATCCACATCGCCCACGGTGAAAGCGTCCGGTACGTTAATCGTATCGACGGCCGGGTCCCCGGGCCCGCCCCCATCCGGGATGGAAGTGCCGGGCGAATTTTGATAGACCGTCACGCTACGGCACGGCGTTCCGTCTCCGAGGTAGGTTCCGCCGGAGGTTGAGCAATTGGTCTCGGTCTCCGTGCTACACACCTGCGCTACGCAACAAGCACCCACCGGCACGCACGTGCCGCCGACACAGGTCTCGTCGGGCGGGCAACTGAGCGGCGTATTTAAGCACGATCCGCCCAGGCACTCATCCGTCGTGCAGGGGTCAAGGTCATCGCAGTCGGGA
>JADFIX010000613.1 GCA_022566435.1 Planctomycetota bacterium | reverse complement strand
AACCGCATGATTCTACACGCAGCCTGGACTCGGTTATGGGGGTCAGGTCAGGAGCACGCTAGATGTCTGTCTCTCGGTGCGAGAAGCCTCGCGATGGCTGCACGGGAATCGTAGGCTCGTTTCCGCTTTCGCATTTGCGTCGGCTCCTCTTCCCGAGGAAGGCTTGGTGGTCAATCTTGATGGGAGGATTTGAGATGCTAGTGAAGAAATGGACCAGCGCAGAATTGGCATTTTGTGGACTGGCCTCGCTCGTTTTATTGTGTGTTGGCTGTTTTACGATTCCGGATTCCGACATCCCCGGTCGCACGGACGGTACGCCTGATGCTCAGGGCGATTGCCTCGCCAGGATCCCGGGCGGAGGCTACCTTGCATTTGATGGCACGGACGACTTCGTGGAGATTCCGGATTCTGACCCGCTCTCGCTCGGTAACGAGGCAACGATTGAAGCTTGGATTAATCGAAATGACAACATTCAAGGAAACCATTCTCTTGAGACGATTGTGGCCAAATGGGGCAACGCCCAAACGAGCGGTGATGACGAATTCGCGCTGGATTTTCGTCTGGATACCCAGGAGATTCGATGGGTGACAAGTGGTAGCCAGGGAGAAGATATCCTCGTTGGGCCTATTTCCACGCTTCCGCCTCCAGGCATCTGGTTTCACGTGGCTGCCACCTTGGGCAACGGACATAAGAGCATTTATGTTGACGGAGAACTTCTCGTTTCCTCGTCCGTTACGGCGTTTCTCGATCGAAACACGAACGAGCCCTTGCTAATTGGTGCTCAGGACAGGATCAGCGTGGAGGGAGTGTTTGATGGGTCAATCGATGAGGTCCGAGTCTGGAATGTGATGCGAAGTGCCCAACAGATTCGCGCGAGCCTGGACATCGCAGTTTCTGAATCGACGCCGGGTCTGATCGGATACTGGAGGTTCAACGAAGCCGCGGGAGACCCGGCACTACTTGATTCCAGCTCGTTCGGCGGTTTCATCAACAATGGTGTGCTCGGTGGCATGTCCGGAGAAACCGGCGAAGGCAAACCACGGCGTCAGTTTTTTCAAAATTGCGAATGAATCAGGCCGGGGGTCTGATTTGCTCAAGCCCTGACCGAGCGTGGTTGAAAAACGACCGGCTGGACAAGATATTCTCGACGCGAATCGGAGTAGTGCCATCACCTGCCCCCCAACGGGTCTGAACGTATGCTCGATTCAAGTCATCTAGCGGATCAGCCGTACGGTGCCAAACTGGCGGCATTTTGCGCGATCCATTGGATAGATCGTGGATGGACTCTGCGTTTGGCTAACGCGTTGGGCGGAACAGCGGATCAGTCCATGTATTCTATCTCTCGCCACAATAACCGGGCGGCCTGTGGCGGGCAATCTGTTAGCCAGTTGGAACCGAGTTCAGCCCCAAGACTTCGCATGCACATTGAGACCGAACGATTAGCAAACCGTGCGGGTTTTGCAGTTACAAGCCCTATCTCGCAGGTTCTCCCGCTCCGCATCTGGCAGAGTCCCGTTCCGATCGGAACATGAAAACACTAAGGACGATTCAGTATTCAGACAACATCCCTTTCCGGCCAATCAGATGTCGCTCGCTCCGTCTCCAATGCTTCCCACAAGCGGGTCACCTCTTCCGCCACGAATGCCACGCTGCTACTGGGATGAAGCGACAACCGTGACTGCGACGAATGGTAACATTGTGGCGATCCGGGTTGCTGATATTGCACTTGCCGCTGCGTGGAGTGGCTCGCCTTGGACAGGACCGCCTGGCGCCAGCGTGGTTGATTCGAGTAAGAGTACCGGCCCGCGCATTTCGGTCGAACACTTATCAAGCCGGATCGCTCTCGCACGAATGATGATAGCGAAGAGTAAGCGAACGAACGCAGACCGGTCGTGGTCACCGATCAATCGGAAGAACACCGTGGCGGCGATTCGACGCGATCTCGCCCGTGTGTGGCTCCCTGCGGCCGACCCCTCTCTTACCCCAATCCCATCCATGCCTTCGACGCTGCTTTTTTCTGGAGCGGAGGGTCGCTAAACATGGCGTGGCGACCGGAACCCTATCTGATCGACGGCCACCTCGACAACACCGAGAGAGGCAAGGTCACCGGCTGGATCCGATTCGTTGGCCGAGACGAAAAGGTCACGCTGGACCTCCGCGGTGAATTCCATCGTGATATTCGGGGCGCCGCAATTAGTTTCCATGGACCAGGGCGCGAAATTGCCGATCGTCAAAAGGCCATTGCTTACATGAATTCGTTCTCACCGCTTCAGACCGGACGGGTCGGCGACATTACGGGTGGTAGACCGCCCCGGGACTATGGTGACCCTTACATCGAATGGTATTCCGATCAGAACGGCCGAGTCGTGCTGGAACTAGCGCCGAATCAAATCAGCGTCATCGGAACGCCGATTCCGGCATGCGAGTCGGGCCCCATATCGCGAGCCGCCCAATACCGAAACCTCGCGGACCACTTGTACCGTGCGGCACGGGAACTTCGTGATACCCGTGAAGCGAACAACGGTGGTCGGAAACCGTCAAAACCAGAATCTGGGGAGTCGTCGCATGACGAATAGCGATCACAACTGTGCCCATGACGATACAGCCGGACGGGAGGGCAGAACATGAAAAGCCCCAATGCCAGATTAGTTGTCGATGAGCTACGCTATGAAATCGACGTGCTTACAAAGGGGACGCTCGTGGAGGTGCGCAATTACAATACTCCACAAGCGAACGGGCAGGCGAAGGACCTTTGGACGGATGATGCCGGACGCAAGTGCGGTCGGTACTTTGTCGGACCCGGCGAAAAGATTGACATCGAAAAACTAACAGCGACTGAACTGAGTCGATTCGCCGAAGACCTGGCCAATCACGCTGGGATCGAAGTTGGTTTTGAACCGGCCGGTCATCCTGACGGACTGCATGTATTGAGGATCAAGAACGCCGATTTCTACTTCTGCGCCGACGGCGGCGGATATGATGGCTGGGGAAGATACGTGTAAAACCGCCGCGGAAACCGCCCCCTATTGTGCCCCGACGCCCTTCTCACACCCTCTTGTACGCAAATCCGGGAATCCGCTTGCCGCTAAACCGGAATCCGGCCGGATACCGCATGGAATTCGCATCTCGAGTACCTACCGTTCTCTATCAACACCATCCCGCAAGACGATATCAACGCGGCCGGCAATCAGCAGACCGGCTTCCATCAATTGGCGCTCCACGGTGCGCAGGGCGGCATCATCGGTCGCCACGACCATTATCTTTGTGAATTTCGACTGCAGGCCATGCCTAACGTTCGAAATGACATCGGACTTGCCCGTTTCGATTTCGATGCCAATGCGTTCGCCGTCCCTTGACGCGAGAATATCGACCCGACCGCCTTGTCTTTCGGCTTCCAATTCCACGGTGTAACCGCGATCGATGAACAGGGCGCCATAATGCCTCTTCCAATACTCGTGCACGACCGTCGTATCAGGAATGTCTTTGACATCGGTACCGAGAATCTCCAGTACGTTCTCCGGAATTCGCAGGTGGACTGTGTGGGCGTTTCCGACGATTTCATCAACGAGCCAGCCGCGATCCACAAGCCCTTCCTTGACGGCATACCCCCGCCTTCCGCTGAAGCCGAGTCTCTTGTAGCGGGTGTTCACGCCATCTTCCGGATGTTGGAGCACATCGTGCAGGAAGCGGAACTCATCCTCGGATAGAAACCGGTCGCCCGTTCCTACGCGGCTGCCGCGTTGCGGTTGCCCACGCATGATGGATCGAATCTCGGGCGCC
>JADFIX010000612.1 GCA_022566435.1 Planctomycetota bacterium | reverse complement strand
GTTCGACCGTCATCAGAGAGGCAAAAGCCGATGGTGTGACCCTTCGACTGTCGGCGGCTCCCGGAGAGCTGAGCACCGCCGAGCGGACCGTCGTACAGGTCGAGATCGTCGCCGAAGACGGCATCACCGTTTCGCCGGATTCATACGAAAACGCACTCCGCGAGAGCGAACACCGTTTCGATTTTCGATTCGTAGGAGGCCGAAAGGAAGAAGCACGACCCATCGAAGGCGGTGCGCTCCGCTGGCGCTATATCTTCGAACTGGAATTCGTGCTTCCCGAATCGTACGAGCTTCCCGCGGCCTCGCTCTCCTTTGCCGATTCCCGAACGACGACCGGATCGGAATCCCAGACGTTGCAGACCGAGACACTGCCAATCGTCGTCCGTGAGTCGGCCGATCAAGTGTTGCCGCCGCAAGAAATGATGAGTGTCGAGACACTCGCGCCCGTTGAGCTTCCGATCGACTGGCTCGCATGGTGGTGGGTCGCGCCGATCTTCCTCGTTTTCTTGTTCGCGATCGTCGTTCTTCTACGCCGCCGACGCCGCGTGCGAGCGACCGTGGCGATTGTGATTCCCGCCCACGAATGGGCGCGGCGAGAGCTTGCGGCATTGGCCTCGGAAGGCTTGATCGAACGCGGCGAGATCCAACCGTTCCATTATCGCATTAGTTTCATTGTTCGGGGTTATATCGAACGCCGATTCGATGTCGCGGCGTCGGAAATGACCACCGAGGAATTTCTAGCGACGACCGCCGGCGACGGGCGATTCGGCGCGGAGGTATCAAGCGAACTGCAACAGTTTCTGCAAGCGTGCGACATGGTGAAATATGCCCGCTTCGAGCCTGGACCGGACGAACCGAATCGCCTGATGCAGTCCGCGATCGACTTCGTCGATCGTACGTATGAGCGACCGGGTGCGGCCGACCATATGGCGCGCATCGAGGGACACGCCGCATGATGAACTATCTGTCCGAACTGTTTGCCCCCGGTCCTTTGTTCGGGTGGATGTGCGCCGTCGCGGCGGCGCTGATCCCGCTCGCGTGGTGGCGGGCACGGTCGCGAAAGAAAACGCCGACCATCCGCTTTAGTACCGTCGCACAGCTCCGATCGATCCGCCGATCGTGGGCGACGAAAACCCGATTCGTCCTTCCCCTCCTTCGAATCCTGGCCATCGCGGCGCTCATCGTGGCGCTGGCCCGCCCTCAGTCGGTCGGGGCCTATCGCGACATCAATGAAGGCATCGCCATCCAGATGGTCCTCGATGTCTCGGGCAGCATGTCGGCGGAAGACTTTGTCATTGACGGTCGACCGGCCCGTCGCCTCGACGCCGTGAAGCAGGTCTTCGAAGAGTTCGTGTTGGGAAAGAACGCGCTGCAGGGTAGAGATGGTGACCTCATCGGTATGACGACCTTCGCGATGTACACCGACACCCCGTGCCCTCTGACATTGGATCACGGTAGCCTGATCGACCTGCTGCGGGCCACCGAGATTCCCGGTTGGGTCGAGGGGCGGCAGGTTCGGGAAGAGGAAGAGGCGGGCTACACAAGCCTGGGTGACGCCGTCGTGGCCGCCACGGATATACTTCGCCGCGCAGGCGAACAGGCGGTTGCCGGCGTCCCCGGTGCGGAAGCCGCCAAGAGTCGGGTCATGATTGTGCTGACCGACGGCGCGGACAATCCGCCGGAGTGGGCAAAACGGACCTCGCCGAATCCGGTGACGGCCGCTGAAGTCGCCGCGACTTTGGGGATCAGAGTTTACACCATCGGTGCGGTCGGCTCCGGACGTGCTCGTCGCCGCAGCCTCTTTTCGCGCACACCTCAAGTCGATGAAAAGACCTTGACGGCAATTGCGGACGCGACCGGTGGCAAGTACTTCCGGGCGACCGACGCGGAATCGCTCGCGACGGTCTACGAAGAAATTGGAGCGCTCGAACAGCGGCGTACCGGCGAGCGCACTTTCCGGGACAACCTGTACGCCGCCAAGCTGTCGATGCTCGCGGCTTTGGCGGCCTTGATGGTCGAAGTCTTTTTGATCAATACGCGGTACCGCAAACTGCCATGAAGCGAATCAACCTTTATCCCGTGGGCACCTGGGTGGCGTGGACGCTCGCGGTCCCCCTTGCCGGACTTGTGCTGGGAATCGCCGTCGTCTCGATGACCGACGTCGGCGACTTCCCCTTTGACAACCCGGATCTCTGGTGGTTGGGCGGCGCCGTCCCGCTTGCCTCACTCCTTTACCTTTATGGGTATCAGCGCCGGCGTCGCGCACTACGTAGATTTGTGTCGGACGAATTGAATCCGCTGCTGGCCGCCCGTGTCCGACCGGCGCGTCAGGCCCTGAAGTCGGGTCTGGTGGTGATGGCGATCCTCATGCTGGTCGCTGCGATCCTCGGCCCGCGCTGGGGCGTCTACATGGAGAAACAGAAGGTCTATGGTGTCGACATTGTGGTGGCGGTGGATGTCTCGCGCTCGATGCTGGCGAGCGATGTGGAGCCGAACCGACTCGACCACGCCCTGCTGGCCATTCGGCGACAGTTGACCGAGCGTGCGGTCTTTCAGCGTGCCCATCGTTTGGCACTGTTGGCATTCGCCGGCTCGACATCGCTTAAGCTTCCGTTGACCACGGATCACCTTGCTTTTCGTGAGAAGCTGGCGAATATCAATATCTTCAGCGCCCCGCGTGGCGGCACCACCATTGCCAAAACGATCCAAGCCGCCGTGGATCTGTTTGCCAAGTCGCCCGAGGACGCGACGAAAATCATTCTCCTGTTCACCGACGGCGAAGATCACGAGGGCGATCCCGTCGCCGAGGCAAAGCAGGCGTACGCGGCGCACGGTATTCGCGTATTCACCATCGCCGTCGGCGATCCCGCGAGAACGGCAGGCGCCGAGGTGCCGGAAGCACCCGGTAGCCGTAAACCCCTGCTATTCGACGGGCAAATCGTATTCTCCAAGCTGGATGTGGACGGTCTCCGAGACATTGCGGAGGCCGGACACGGAGAATACGCTGCCATCCGTGATTTGCATGTGCTGGTCGACATGGTATCCAGGATGCATCGATCGGAGCTCTCCACCGAGGAGCGGCAGCGGCATCGCCCGCGCTACCAGTGGTTCGTCGCACTGGCCCTTTTGCTGCTGGGGATGGAATCCTTGACGGCGGAATATCCGACGGCCAAAGTAGATCTACCGAAAAGGGTCTGGCAGATGGAGACGCAGGAATGAACCGAAGAGCCCGTTGCGCCCATCTATTGGGGTTGGCCATGATCGTGCCCGCGGCGGCACAAGCGCCGACGGCGGAGGTACCACCTTCGGAACCGATTGCGAAGTCATTCGACGGTCTTTCCGCCCGGGCCGCTGTGCGCGAGGGCAATGCCAGACTGTTCGAAGGAGATGCCGCCACCGCACTGGATGCCTACGCCCACGCGGGTAAGCGGCGTCCGGATGCCCCGCAGATTCCGTTTGCCCAAGGCCTCGCCCACCTGGCGCAAAAGGACTACGACGCTGCGCGAGACGCGTTTCGCGCGGTGGTCGCCTCCGACAATGAACGGCTCGCCAACGACGCCCTTTATTCGCTCGGCGCTTCGTACCATCTCGAGGCGATGGAAATTTCGGAGAATCCCGAACAGGCGGTCGAGAAACTGGAATCCGCCATGTCCCGTTATCGCGAGGTGTTGGCCAGCGCACCGAACCACGCCGCGGCCCGTGAATCGGATTACAAAGCGGCCGCCATGCGAAGGCAATTGAAGCAACTTCTCGAACAACAACAGCAACAACAGCAGAATCA
>JADFIX010000611.1:3035-3782 GCA_022566435.1 Planctomycetota bacterium | reverse complement strand
TCGCTTCTCGCCGTGAGACGAGACGGTTTTGGCGTGAGATTGAAATTCTGCGTCGACTGGACCATCCTGGGATTGTGACCGTCTACGATAGCGGGAAGGTCAACGGTTCGCCCTATCTGGTGATGGAGTGCATCAACGGCGTTCAGATCGACGGCATTGCCACCGTCACGGGAATGAATCTGCGGAATCGCATCGAACTCTTCTTGCAGGCCTGCGATGCGGTGTCCGCCGCCCATTCCAAGGGGATCATCCATCGCGACCTCAAGCCTGCGAACATCCTTGTCGAAAGCGTTTTTCCTGACGATGAGGACGATGACAGCGAGGAAATGTTCGTCCGTTTGCTCGATTTCGGGTTGGCAAAAGACCTGTCGGACCTATCCGAGTTTGGCACGCCAAGCAGCAGCCTTTCCATCACCGGCTGCCGAGTCGGGACGGCCAGATACTCCAGCCCCGAGCAAATCAAGGGGCGGCCCGTTGCTGTGCAAACCGACATTTACTCGCTCGGCGTCGTGCTCTTCGAACTCATTTCCGGTGAACTGCCGTACATACAAAATGAAAACGAGTACGGTGACGTCGCTCTGGTCATGCACGGCCGACGCCGCGGCCTGCGCGACGCAGTCAAGGCAACCCACGTCCTAGACCCGGCTCTCTGTCCGTACGCCCCGAAGGAAATCGGCCGTGACCTGGAAACGATACTCGACACCGCGACGGCCGTTGAGCCCGATCTCCGATACGCCACGGTCGATG
>JADFIX010000611.1:0-3025 GCA_022566435.1 Planctomycetota bacterium | reverse complement strand
CGTCGCTACCTCGACGGGAAAAGCATCAACGCCCAAATCAGCGTCGGACGGCGCATCCGCGCTCGGGCCAGAGCCTATCGTAGGAAGCTGGTTGCTGTCGCCGTGATTGCCGCGTTTGCAGTGGTATCATCGATCGCAGCGATTGCCATTTACGAGAAACGCGAAGTTGAACGAAATGCGATCGAGACTGAGCGTACCGCGCAGGCAGTCCTGGGAGTTACCGCATTTGTCCGGCTGGCCGAGCGTGACGTGCTCGATCGAAATATCGATCGCGCTAAAGAAGCACTCTTGGCGGCCGTTGAGCTTTCCGATGCCATTCCGGCGACAGACCCAGAGGCTCATCGGCCCGTGTACACCGCCTATCACGACCTCGCGGACTTGGCATTCCGCCAGAAGGACCTGGAAAGCGCACTGAAATACAGTGAGAAAGCCATCGATATCGTCGACACGATGCGGCGCGAGTTTCCGGCTGACCAACTCTGGTTTCGCCTTGAAGGATTCTCTCATAAGCTCCGTGGGCGAATCGCCTACGCCCAGGACGATTGGCCAACGGCGCTCGATCATTTTGAGAGCATGCTCGAAGTGAGAGACGAATTGCTTTCCGGTGCGCCGTCACTCGTCGGACACCAGATCGAAGTCGTCAACGCATTCGCTTGGGTAGGCAAGGCCGCGCGTCACAACGGGCAACTGGCCTATGCGATTGAGATATTCAATAGAGCAGTCGAAATCAATACGGGCATAGCCGGTGACTATCCAGGTGACGTTGTTCATCAGGTTCGCCTGAGCCGATCCGAAAACGATCTCGGCGTAGCGCTCATGTCGCAGCACACGACCTACGGAAACGCCGACGCCAAAAAGTGGCTAACGCCCGCCCGCGCGCGACTCTCTGCTTTGCTGGACGCAAATAGCCTTGGCACAAGGAAGAACGACGCCACCGATCTTCTCGCACAAATTAATCACAACCTGAAGATCATCAACAGAGTCAAAAACCGAGTATCCGGCGATGCCTCCTAGATCGGAAACGGGGACTCCGGTTCCGGATCTGACTCCACCGGCTCGTCCGTCTCGTTCTTCTTTGGTGGTGGCGGCGGGTTTCCCGGCTCCTGAAGCAAGGTAGTCAACGATGCCGTATCATCAAACGGGGGTCCGCCCGGCGGCGCCACGTACAAATCGCCCTCGAATTCGAATTCAAGTGACGGCTCGGTCGTGTTGACGTGCCCCGCGGTGCCGTAGATCAGCGGCGGAATGAGGAACTCGCTGTTGACCGGGTTGTCCGGATCGGCGTGCTCGATCCACCAAAGTTCGTCGCTCGTGTCGACGTTTGGCTGGGTTTTGAACCACGTATCTATCACGTTGCCGTTGTCGTCCAATTCGCGAATCGTCACGATTTGCACTTGCCAGCCGATGTCGTCGCCGTTTTGCTCTTCTTTCATCAGCCCCATCGTCACCGTGAATTCAATATCGCTTGTCGGATCTCCGATCGTCTCGTGCAGGTTGAATGTGATGGCGTAGTCCGGTGGTCGGGCGTCGGCCACTCCGCAGAAAACAAACACCGCTGCCAGAATAGTGGCACAATTCCGTGTTTTCATCGCAATTTCTCCAAATGAAAGAAAGTTTCGGGGCGCGTACGGGAGGCCGCCCCATAGTAAGGTACTTGTTAAAGTCGCTAATTTAGTGCGGAAATCAACCATATCGCCCCGCACCACGGCCCATCGGCGTGCCGAAACTGCATCTTTAAAAATGAAAAACCGTCTTGAATCGCCCGGTCAGTTACGATGGACGAATCACGTCATGCAGCAGATACATTGCCCAAATCGAAGCCGACGGCGCGATGAGGTCTCTTGGAGCTCCTCACGCAGCTCGACAGAGCGACCGGCCGTAAGAAGTGTCCACGACGGTGGACGGTTGTATAAGTCTCTTTCACGCCTACACCCCGAACTTCATCTTCCGAAACGAATCGTCCAGCAATTTGCCACCACTCCAGTCCCCGCCGCGCCAGAACTGCTCGACCACAAAGGAGCGATGGGCTATGGCCCCCGGAAGCCTCCACAAGTCACGCAGCTTGCAGATCGCCTCCAGGCGGGATGTCGATGGCGCGGAATCATCTTTCGCCATTCTTGTCAGAGAACGAACCCGCCGGGCCATCGTACCCACCCTGCCGTACTCTTCGCAATCCGAACCGGCCAGCCTGAACGCCTCGGCCAGCTTCATTACTTCGTCCGCGTCGATGCAGGCATTGCGTGGCTCGTTGAGCAGGTCATCCGTAATGAGATCGACCGGCTGATCCGAATCATGGCCGCGTCGCCGCGCGATCGACAAACGCTGCTGAAGAGTTTTGACGGGACGTTCCAACCGGGGGACACGCACCGGGAGCCTAGTACTCTAATGCAAGCAACGTGCTTGTTTTCACTCCTCCTGGTCGGTCTCGATGCCAGTAATGGTCCTGATCGCCTCGGCAGCTAGCACTCGGCTTACTAACTCCCAGGTAGGACTGCCTTCAGTCTGCAATTCGCGTGCTCGATCGAGTCTCTCGAGCGCCTGATCGTGATAACCGTTCTGATGGCGGCCTCAGTTTGTCGAAGTTCTGTACAGCCAAATCTCGTACCGAAGTCGGCAGATCATCAGCGCCTGACTCGATATTATTCCGTGCGGCCTGGCGTTTCATCCTACGGAGAACAGGCATGGCTCTCGCCATAGGCATCGGAAGAGGGCGCGCGATCGCTCACATCCCATACCCGTGTTGTCTTGTCGCCTCCGCCCGAGACCAGTCTATCGCCAGACTGATTGAAGCCAACCGACATGATGCCTGCAGTATGCCCATTCAGAACGCCGATTAGTTCGTCGCCCGGGTTGCCGTAACTCATTGATTCGCCGGCGTCATTTGACCTACTGACGCTGGCACGTACATCCCAAAGGCGAATCGTCTTGTCGATCGAGCCCGTTGCAAGCTTCATTCCCTCAGGGTTATGGTTCGGCATGAAGGCAGCGAGGGCAATCAAAGGTGTTTACGGATATGGAAAAATGG
>JADFIX010000610.1 GCA_022566435.1 Planctomycetota bacterium | reverse complement strand
GAGAAACTCATCACCTCGATCACCGGCGAGGCGGTAAAGGACATATTCAAGAACTATTGCGAGCTGTCAGACCTCGAAGGCGTGGTCGAAGCTTTCGCCGATCGCCATACATCGATCGAAATCGGCGACGAAACGCCGACCGCCGATCTGGTGGCCAAAGTCGAGAAACTACCGGCGCTGAAGAAAGCGGCCGAAAAGTTAGGCCTTGAGGCGGGTCAATCAATCGAGGAACCCGCGCAGCTCGCTGCGGCGGCGGAGTTCATTTTGGATGCGTTGTACGTGAACAACCGGCTCAGTAAGTATGCGTATCACGGTAAGACGTTATTCAAGCGTTGAACCAGCATTCGTGACGATTCGCGTCTGGTCTAACGGTCGATAACTCATGCGTACCATCTTTCAAGAATGGGACGGCAGGGAGTTCGAGACGCAGGAACACCTGCAATACTTCTCGAACTTCCTGGAGTACGTCTTGGAGTTCGGCGAGGATGCCTTGAAGGCCCTCCGCGATCTGCAAGACGACCCGGAGCAAAGAAGGATCATCGAGAAGTGGATCGAGGAGGGGTTGCTCGATAAGGTCGGCGTCAAGTTCAGGCTCACCCCGCGGGCGATCGACAGCCTGCAACGCAAGGCACTGATGGAGGTCTTTCGCAACCTCAAGTCCGACTCCCCCGAGGGCCACGAAACACACCGCGCGGGGCGCGGCGGCGAGCGGACCGAAGGCACCCGCGCCTTTCAGTTCGGCGATCCGGTCAGCGAGATCGACCTGCACGCCACACTACGACAAGCGATTGCGCGAAACGGCGCCGGCTTGCCCATACGCCTCGATGAACGTGATTTCGAGTTGTCCGTGACCGATTCCAAAGCCACTTGCAGCACGGTCATTCTATTGGACATGTCCGGGTCGATGGGCCGATGGGATCGCTTTACCCAGGCCAAAAAATGCGCCATGGCCATGTACGCCCTGATTCGCCAGCGGTTTGCCCTGGACACGGTGGACATTGTCGGCTTTGCGACCGGGGCTGAAGTCATTCCTGAGCAAAAAATGCCGCTGGTTATGCCGAAGCGCATTTCGATGTACGATCCCGTCGTCCACCTCCGGGTGCCGATCTCGGATTTGGATTCGGCGCCGCAGCATTTTACGAATCTGCACATGGGGCTGATGACCGCCCGCCGCATTCTCTCCCGTCGCGGCGGCCACAACAAGCAGATCTTCATCATCACCGACGGTCAGCCCACGGCGCACGTGGAAGGCGGTGACGTCGTGCTCTTGTACCCACCGGAAGAGAAGACGGCTCTCGCCACACTCTCCGAAGCGATGATCCTCGCCCGGCACGGCGTGCGATTCTCGACGTTCGCCCTGATTGAGGATTATTACTACATGGAGTGGCTCGGCTTTGTGGATCAGTTGACCAAGCTGACGCGCGGCGTGGCGTTCTACTGCACGAGCGGCAGCCTCACCGATTGCGTGATGGAATCGTATCTTTCCGGTCGAAAGACCAAGACGTATATAGCTTGACTGGCTACGAAGTTGCGTGATTGCGGTTCTCGTGGGATCGCGCAGGTAATAAATGCGATCGAATTCGTGCGACCGGATAGGGAACACAGATGAGGGTGAAGCGACTGAATGCGACCGATTCGTGCAACCGAAAAGGACGAACGGATGGAGCGTGAAGAGGCTGTCGAAAGGAAGACAGCTTGTCGGCCGGTGAATAACGGAGGCCAAGCTGCGATTCCGTTTCGGTCATCGAGAAAACCCAACAGTCCTCCCCTTGCCAAAATACGTCTGACGAATCGAGGTCGTCGACCGTATGAGCTATCAGTCCGTAACGACGGTGCGCCGTACGCCCTTGTGTGCATGATCGCCAGCAACGGAAAGGACGAATTCGACCACGACCAGTGGATTCGGCGATCCGGACCGCAAAAGCACCAGTTAGTTTTGGCGCCCGGCGATTCGACATCGGGAGACGTACTCGTGTTCTTCGGACCTCCGACGGGTTTTTCCTTTGGTGAGCCTGGGATATATCATCTGCGATTCGCTTTCCAGCCCGATCCCGGCTTCGCCCCCGTATATACAAATCGGATCGAGATAACCGTCGTGCCGGACGATCTTCAGAATCGCCCCTTCCTCGAGGAATTGAGTGAATTGGCGTATGAATACTTCGGATACGATCGCGAAGTCGTTCGACGTAACGCGGGCGATTCGATTCTCATTGGATACGAACTGATACATGAGATGCTTAAGGTACAAAAGTCCGCACTTCATCAACCCTGCTTGTTTTCGATTGTGGAGGTCGCCCGAACGTACCGTCCATCGAATTAAGAAGGTGAACGAGGCTCATCGACAATGACTGTGTCAAGGTAGTCCTAGGCTGTCGCGCCCCTTCAGGGCTCCGACCTTTTGTGTTTCGGTCCCCAGGGCGTTGCCCTGGGCTGCCATGTGGCTGCCCCTTTGGGGCGAACAGTTCCACGACTTTGTGTCCGTGGCTATGTGCCATCACACCGCCGGAGTTGGTGGACGGAACGAACCAGAGGAGTAGGCGAAGATGTTTGCAGCAGCGGTTTGAAACCCACGCTACGGCATTTCATTCTACCGAGAGCTATTTCTTCACAGCATCACAGCTCAAAACGAACAGTGTCTAGCGATTCGTTTATACTGTTAGTTGGCAGATCACGCTCGTGGTTGCCTGAACGAGAACTGGCTTCGAGTGAGGGTGCAATATGCCGAAGACCGACCCAGAGCCGGATATGTCCCGGAAAGCAGCCGGAGACGGACTCAGGCTTCGTTTTGATCACCGATTGATCCAAGGATTGTCTGTACGCTACTCCTACTCGCAAGGCGATGAAGAACCGGGCATCATCGGATCTCGTGCCGAGAAGAACGGATTCTTGTCGCGTGCTGATTTTCTTAGATTGTGCCGATGGAAAACACCCCGAAGCCAAAAAAAATGTGCAGAGAATACGCCGGAGCTCGCGCAGGAGCCAACTCGTGTTGCGTTCACATGCACGGAAGAGCAGATGCGCATCGGTGTCCTCATGTTGCTTCGGGGAGTGGACCTGCCCACTGCTTCCGCTATCCTTCACTTCTGTCACACCGAGCCGTATCCACTTCTCGACAGGCGTGCTCTCTGGTCGGTGGGAGCCGAAAAACCGACGCGGAATAAGCCTAAGTTCTGGTGGTCATATACGGTATTCTGCCGAAACTTGGCGGAGCGGTCAGGCGTATCCATGAGAGTACTCGACCGAGCGTTGTGGCAGTACTCTCAGGAGAATGAGTCGTAGACCGGCTACGCAAACGGAGCCGCGATAGACTGTTGCCATGCACGCCGTCATTGCAGCCCTCGCCCTTGGTACTAAGGTACACGGTGAGTTAATAGCGAACATCGTCATGTCGCGGCGGTTCTGGATTCACACTGGCTTGATTTCCATACTATTCTCGCCGCAATGTCCATGAATGCTCGTTCAAACCCCTGCGGGAAAAAGCCGCGTAGCGCGAGTGATTCGACCCACCTGTTTGTTTCGTTGCGCGGTGCGAAAAGCTGGCGGGTTTGAAACTCTTGAATCCCGCGCTACAGCCCTTTGGTCCGAACCGCGGCCGCAACGAGTTATTGGAAAAGAAACCAGGCATTACCCTTCACGCGACAATTCCAACCGCTCCGCGAAATCGATTTGGTCGGCGCAGAACGCGACGTCGGCGCCGTACTCCGGTCCGAAGGCTTGGAACGAATCGTGCGCCACGCGAAGTAGCTCGAGCGCCTCGGTTAGTGAATCCGCCGGCCCGCGATCAT
>JADFIX010000609.1:327-3787 GCA_022566435.1 Planctomycetota bacterium | reverse complement strand
TTCTGGCTGGCCACGATGTCGGAGGCCGCAAGCGCGATGTTGAAATGCTTGACGATGCTCTGGGCGCCGACGCCGGAGGTCGCGGCCAAGGTCGCTGCCCCGGTATTGGCCGTGTGGGCCTCCCAGACCAGCGTGTAGCCGTCATGGTAGGCTGTCACATCGCGGTTCGGCGTGACCTCGTAGGCGGTTCCAGATCCACCGGAGACGAGACTTCCCGAGATGTCCGAGGACCAGCGGGCCAAGACCGCCATATCCTCGCGCGCGGCATTGTTGACAGAGGACGGGGCCTGATTCTCCGGCCAGCCGTCGGGCACCGCGAATTGGTTGTTGCCGGCGGTCGTGTTCCACTGGTGAACCTCGAGCGCCCGGACGATGCCGACGGAAAGCCCGACAGTCAGCAAGCCGATGAGTGAAGAACCAAAAAACACGGACGAACATGACGAATCGACTCCGCAAGAAACGACTGCGGAAGTTAATGCGGTCTCTCCCAACGACGAACCGCCGGAAAGTCCGCGGGATGCTGTGACAGATGGCGAAGAGCTAGAGGTTGCGGCAGAGCCTGTGACCGAGCAACCCGGGGATGACCAGGGCGCTGAGGCCAAGCCGGATGTGACTGCGGAGCAGCTCGACGATGATGATTCTGAGGCCGACGAGGACACAGAAGAAACGGAGGCGGACGACGATGAGACGGACGACGCCAAGCCGCCAGAGTCCGCCGCCGAGAAGAGAGGATTCCTATCCAAGGGAACGCATGGCACGAACGAGCGGCGGGACGACGACGACGAACTTCCACAGAGTCAGATTCTGTTTAAGACGATCGCGCGCGTCGAGGCTGTGTTTGTGGAAAACGAGAGCTGCAAGGCCCTGAAACGAGAGAATCGTTACGAGGATCAGTTTTCGCTGGAAAGCAGGCACATTGTCGTCGTGAACGGCCCCGCAAACTCGGGGCGCTTTACCTGCGCCATCCGAATCGGACTATCGTTGCTGCAAACGGCCCGCCGCGCCTGTTTCCGCTACAAACCGCACCCATTCTCGCTGGAAGACATTCTCAAAAAAATCCCTCGCTTCGAACGTAATGCCGTTTACATCATTTGCAACGTGTCGGAATCGAATTTCACACGCGACGCGTTTTCCGAAGAGTATTTGGGCGAGCTTAACAAGCGATTGGCCAAGCAAGAATCCATTCTGATTCTGACCTGCAACGTCGAGCCTAAGGAACGGCGAGTGTTCTTGGAGGAATTGCAGGGCCATATTGGTTATGTCACGACCAACGCCCGGGAGAGTAGCGAGTTTAACTTTGATGTCATCAAGGAGCATCTGGAGTACTGCCCACGGGAGGGCGATGTTTTCCAAGACGACGAGTTCTGGGACCAAATTAAGGGCCACATGAATGACAAGTTCATCCGCGACAAACTCTGCACTCGGCTGGAAAACCCGGTGCAGGTTAGCCGCTACTTTCGCCGCCTCAGTCAGCGCAGGATCCGTGCTGAGGGCGAGCAAGTCGGGGCCGAGCTGGAAAAACTAGCCGACGAAGTTACCTCCACCGACCGCAGTGTGGTCAAGAAGTGGTTCCGTGACGAAATGAAGCCGAACGAGCGGTTATATGCGTTGTTGATCCGCTTGTTTGATGGGTTGAATGGATTCGCGATCCACGACCTGTACACCAGCGCGGTTCGCAACTTGCGTGCGGAGCGCGAGCGGCCCGAGGGAGCCGAGGTTGTGCGTACCAAGGGTCTTGACCTTAAGGACGACCGTGAAGTTGGATTGGAGGAACTCAGAGAGAATATGCACGTGATTGCCCGCGAGAACGGCGACGTGCTGGAGTTCGACCCGCCCATATACGCCCGCGAAGTCGACCTGCAAATCGACAGTTACCGGCCGCTGTTATGGACTGTGATGGAAGGCACGGTGTTTGATTGGATATGTCAATATCGCGCTCCACAGTACTGGGAGCTGCGCCGCCTGTTGGGCAGGGCCATCGGGCGATTGGGGATCCACGAATGGGGGCGGCTCCGCCAGCTGCTGGAAAAGCTGGCCTGCCATGCGCACGGCGCAATTGCCTCGGTACCAGGCTATGCGTTGGAGGTCATTATTCAGCGAGGTGGTCCGCACGAAGATACAAACAAGCTCGGCTACATTCCGCAAATGCTCCGCGAATGGGTCGATTCGGGTGACCCCGACATGATGTGGGCGACCGCGGCTGTGATTTGGCGATTTTATGAGGCCCTGGTGGAAGCGGCTGAGGGGGAGAGAAGCGACGAGGCGAACCAAAACGGCGCCGACGACGAAAGCGGTCTCGCCCAACAGGCCTTGCGGCAGATCGACGAATTGCTGGAGCATTTGGCCGTAAATTTCCGCAACTTCAAGGACGGGGCACTCAATGAGCTGTGCCGCACGCGCGAGCAGCGTGGTTATCCGCGGGAACTCGACCTGGCCGCTCGGGAAGAGAACATCGCTGGCTGGCGTGAGACCGTAGATATCTGGCGGGAGAAATGGGCAACGGATATTTCCAACGGCGTGAACCGCGCGGTGTGTAAAACTTTTCGTCAGCGACCAAAGCGCGCCGTTGATATCGCTTGTCATTGGATGCGCATGCCCTTCGAGTTTTTGGAAGTGGAGGATGAAGAGCGGGCCAAGTTGGAAGATCCGAATTTCACCGACGGCGACGAAGAAGAAGAAGAAGAAAAAGATGCTGCTGAACCTCAGCGACTGAAAGAGCGCGACAAGGAACTGGAACGCAGCCTGTTGTTGCAAGAGTACGGCGCTTGGATCGGTATAGAATTGCTGGACGAGTACAAGGATCCAGAACTTCTCTCGCAGCGCTTCCACAAGCCCCTGTTGCAACTGGTCGAGCCGATTTTGAAACTGGCGGCTGACACCTACGAAACCGACGATGAACTCCTAGAATCGTACGGGTTCTATCAGGAAACGGTCGATTCCTTGTTGCACATCGTTCGTGGCTGGCTGCGCAACGGAGAGTGGCGGGATCCTGTTTACGAAACGCTGCTCCGCGCTCTGAACCGTTCGCTTCCAACACAACGGCACCGCATCGCGCGCACCTTGATCAACGTGTGGCTGCACGACGCTGACGAAACTACGCACGATATCGCCGAGGCATTGTTGGCCCGCGTGCAGATCATCGACGGTGCCCCAATTGATATGCCGGGCAGCCAATATGGGGTGCTGCTCATCGACGGTTCGGCCGTCTCGCGGGATAACAACACCGGCGTCGACGTTGGCTACCGGCTGTACGAACGCCTGCAGCAGACGCATCCAGACCGGGCGCAGATACGGCAAGAAGACCTCAACTTCGTCACGCTGGAGGAGAACAGCTATGACCTGATCATCTCCAACTCCTGCATGCACCACATCCTGAACCTGGAGCACGTCGCCTACCAGGTCAACCGCGCGCTCACGAACGATGGCTTCTTCTTTATGGAGGACACGGTCGGCGACTCGT
>JADFIX010000609.1:0-317 GCA_022566435.1 Planctomycetota bacterium | reverse complement strand
GGCTACCTTGGCCAGCGGGATTGGATCGCAACGCCCGGGCATCACGCCGAGGAGAACGAGTTCTTTCACGCTCGCAACTTTCCACGATTGCTGATGCCATTGCTCGAGCGGCTTGAGGTGGATCGTGCTCATTACGTCATGGTCGTCACGTTCGGAGCGATCCGCGACGTGGTCGATGCATTTGAACACGAATATAGCCCCTGGCACAACCGCCTGATGGGCGGTCAGGCGGCGGCAAGAATCCCTGAAGGAGAAACGCTGTTCGCCGATGTCTTTCGCCGGATCAACAAGCTAACCTCGGAAAAGGTGCGTTCGAA
>JADFIX010000608.1:1430-3787 GCA_022566435.1 Planctomycetota bacterium | reverse complement strand
TGACCTCGACAACCTCAAGCGCAAGCTGGACGCCGGCGCGACCCGGGCGATAGCAGCGCCATGCCAGTCGGCGGGTCAGTTGGCTCGCGGCGGTCGACGGTGTGCTCAACGTGTGGGTGGCGCCGGTCGGCGATCTGCCCGCGGCCAAGGCGGTCACGCACGACGAGAAGCGTGGCATCCGCCGTTACTTCTGGTCCTACACGAACAATCATGTTCTCTACATGCAGGACAAAGGCGGCGACGAAGACTGGCATATCTACAGCGTCGACCTGAAGAGCGGTACGGAAATCGACCTGACGCCTTACGAGAAGGTGGCGGCCCAGGTCGTGGAAGTCAGTCGTCACTTCCCCGAAGAAATCCTGGTCAGCATCAACAATCGCGACCCGCGTCATCACGACGTGCACCGGGTGAATATCAAGACCGGAAAGATCCGCCTGGTCCAGCAAAACGACGAGGGGTACGTCGGCTACATCACCGACGACGATATGAAGATCTACTTCGCAATGAAAATGACCGAGGACGGGGGAAGCGAAATCTTCCGCAAGACCGGCGAGAACAGTTGGTCGTCGTTTACCAAGATCGGTCCGGATGATTCCCTCACCACCAGCCCGATCGGCTTGGACAAGTCCCGCAAGAACCTCTTCATGCTCGATAGCCGCGGACGCAACACCGCCGCCTTGACGAAACTGAACATCGATTCCATGCAGTCGCAGGTCTTGGCGCAGGACCCCAAGGCCGACATCGCCGGCATCATCATGCACCCGACCGAGAAGCGAGTGCAGGCCGTCCAGTCCACCTTCGAGCGACGCCACTGGCAGATCATCGATAAGTCGATCGAAGGCGATCTGAACTATCTACGGACGGTCGCCGACGGCGAATTGAACATCGGCAGCCGTACATTGGACGACAATCATTGGATCGCGGTCTACGAGATGGATAACGGTCCGGTCCGCTATTACCACTACGATCGCAAGGCGCGCAAGGCGAAATTCCTTTTCACGAACCGACCGGCTTTGGAGAACGTCAAGCTCGCGAAAATGCACCCGGTCACGATCAAGGCACGCGACGGTCTCGACTTGGTCAGCTATTTCACCCTGCCGTCTTGGACCGATCCGGATGCGGACGGGCGACCCTCCGAGCCTCTTCCGATGGTACTCTTCGTACACGGCGGCCCGTGGGGACGCGACAACTGGGGTTTCCATCCCTACCACCAATGGCTCGCCAACCGCGGCTATGCCGTGCTGAGCGTGAACTTCCGCGGCTCGACCGGATTCGGAAAGGAATTCATCAACGCCGGCAATTTCGAGTGGGCCGGTAAGATGCACGACGACCTGCTCGACGCCGTCAATTGGGCCGTGGCCGAAAAGATCGCGGACAAAGATCGCGTCGGAATTATGGGCGGAAGCTACGGCGGCTATGCCACGCTGGTCGGGCTGACGTTCACGCCTGACGTCTTCGCATGCGGCGTGGACATCGTCGGGCCGTCCAACCTGATCACCCTGCTCAACACCATCCCGCCCTACTGGCAGCCGATGATCGAGCTGTTCACCAAGCGCGTCGGCGACCATCGCACGGAAGAGGGTCGCAAGCTCCTCGCTTCGCGCTCGCCGGTCAACTTTGTGGACAAGATTTCCAAACCGCTGTTGATCGGGCAAGGAGCCAACGATCCCCGCGTGAAGCAAACGGAGTCGGATCAGATCGTGGAAGCGATGAAGAAAAAGAACATTCCGGTGACGTACGTACTCTATCCCGACGAGGGCCATGGCTTCGCCAGGCCGGAGAACAAAATGTCATTCAACGCGGTGGCCGAAGGCTTCCTCGCCGAGCACCTCGGCGGGCGATTCCAGCCGATGAGCGAGGACATGACCGGATCATCGATCACGGTTCCCGAAGGCGCGGCGGGCGTGAGGGGACTGTCGAGAGTGATCGAAGCCAGAAACAAAGCGAACGTCGACCCGACGTAAGCTTCAAGACTATTTGACCCCTTTGTAGCTCGAGCCCGCAAGCCCCCCGCTTGCGGGCTCGTCGCGTATCAAACTCAATCCCCCCCGCATGCTTACTGTTGCGAAGCAAGACTGCAAGCTGCCTGTGCGTCGGCGCGCGGTGCTACGGCAACTGCGCGAGCGCGTTGTCTGCAAACGCGATCAGCATATCCGCGTCCGCTTCGAGGATCTTTTTACGTTGAGCTTCGACCAAGTTGATGAACGCGATGAGTTTGCCGCGCGCCGCTTTCGTTTGCGGCGCTGACGCCGCTTGTAGGGCGATGGCCATCAACGGCCGTTCGACGCTCACCGACAGCCCATCCAGGGCGCCCACCGCCCTCGGCAGACCAGAGGCGCGGTCGATGCAGCCGTCAC
>JADFIX010000608.1:0-1420 GCA_022566435.1 Planctomycetota bacterium | reverse complement strand
GGTCGGCATCCAATCCCGTCGCATTCTCCACAGGGCAGGCGTCCAGCGAGTCCGAAATTCCGTCGCCGTCCTGGTCGTGGACGATTCGAACGACCCAGCCTTCCGTTCGCCCGTCCGGGTTCTTGCCCCAGCCGACAATCGTGCCGCCATCATCCGAAATGCCAGTGGTCCGGCTCAGATTCCATCCTGCCATATCGAGCCCGAAGTCGTTGATCAAGACCTCGCGTAGGTCTCGCATGCCGTGCTCTGCGTCCCAGATGAATGCGACGCCTAGAAAAGGAGACCTATCGAGCTCTATGGTCCAGCTGCCGACGATGACGGAGCCGTCGGCGGAGACGGCGTTCGCCGAGCTTCGAACGACGTCGCCCTCCAGACTACCGAGCGGGACCCATCCTTCCGAATCGGTCCAGCGGCACGCTTGGAGACCTCGGGCGGAGCTCGCGACGCCTACGATGACCGAACCGTCGGCGGAAATGTCATGGCCGGCGCTGAAAGTGCCGCCGGGCAGATCACCCAAGGGGACCAAGCCATCCTCCGCAGTCCAGCGGAAAGCTTCGCGCGAGTTGCCCAAAATGAAGGACCCGACAACGACGCTTCCGTCAGGGGAAACTGCCTCGGCGAAGGTCAGGGCATCCGGGTCGGTGTGAAGAATAGGGACGAGCCTCTCGGGCTGCGTCCAACGGAACGCTGCTGCACCGCCCGCCCGGTTGCTAAATCCAACGACGACGGATCCGTCTGCCGAGACGTCAGTCGCCCAACTGAAGAAGGCGCCCCCGTCAAAATCGCCCAGGCCGACCATCACGTCGTTCTCCCAACGAAACGCCTCGGTGCCCGGATTGTGGATGCTGTTGCCCACGATGACCGAGCCGCCGTCCGAGGTGCCGTAGGCCTCACTGATGCTAAAGGGCAGAGTTCCGCCGGCAAGGTCGCCCAGCCCGGTCAGCACACCGTCTTCCCAGCGACAGGCCTCGTCAGGGAAGCTTCGGCCTTCGGGCGTTCCGGCTCCCACAACCACGGACCCGTCCGGGGAGACGCCGAGAGCCCAGCTCCAGAATCCACCGCCGGGAAGGTCGCCGAAACGTTCGAAGCTCGCGGTCTGTGCCTGGGCAGACCCGAACGAAACCACGCCGAACCCACCAACAAGAATAAGGACTCGTGGCACCGTGCTTGACGTGAGATTCATCATTCGAACTCCAGATCTGGAATACCCGATTGTCAGGACTCAGGCCACCATCGTACGCGGAAAAGCTAACCGATTCAAGCGAAAACGGTTTTTTTCGCCGTTCTTGGTACGCGTCTGGCCGCTCTCCAGGCGCGTCGCGATGCCCATCTTGCTCTAGAGCATTTCTCTTTTATATGTTCCGATTGTGCCGATGATTCTTCTGCCAGGATGGCGGGAGAACCAAGGCATGAAGCCGTA
>JADFIX010000607.1 GCA_022566435.1 Planctomycetota bacterium | reverse complement strand
TCACGCGTTCCATCACAACACGATCGAAATGGGGCGGATCAATGAGAATTCCACTTGCCTCATCCGGTGTGCCACTGACCGTAACTTCCAGAACGTAGTTGTGGCCGTGCCCGTGCGGGTTGCTGCACTTACCGAAGACGCTCAGGTTCTCCTCGTCACTCAAGCCCACACAGTACAGCCGGTGAGCGGCGGAAAACTCAAACGTTCGCGTCAAGCGGACCATAGTCCGATCCCCTTCTTCAATGGTGATACTCATATACGGCGTGATCACAAGCTCCAACGACTTCAGCGACACCGAGGCTGGACATGCCCCGGCGGCGTGCGGGAAGACGTCGAGCAAGGCTAAGCCTAATGCGGCGACTTCATGGGGCAACGCCTTCGCCGGTTCGCATAGCCGCGGGACCACTACGTCGCGAAGCATCCCGTCCAGGTGCTTGATGTTGCACAGAAAACCGGTTGGCTGGTCCACCGCGCCTTCGACAACCGCACGGATAATCCGGAACGGCGCAAGGTCTTCATGGCCCGCCCTGCCGACCCACAGGTTGACGTCGTGCGTCCCACGCGGCTTGTGGACAGGGCAGCATCGCACTTCTCGCATCAAGCGCATGAGCGCATCTTATCCCGTGGGCCGGGCAGCACGAACCGCAAGACCGTGCATAAAACGAGCCGCGGGCTTTAGCCCGCGCGGAGTACCGCGCCGCTCTGGGCTTTGGCCGTTTTGCGTTTTGTCGTCGCGTCGGCTTTGGCTCGCGGTGCCAGGGTTTTCAGCCGGCTCGGGCGAAGATGGCGGCCAATTCGAGCGGGAATTCTGATTCCTGGGACTTCGTGTTCTTTGCTGGATCGATCACGAAGTCGTCGGAATCCCCTTTAAGCCGTTCGATGGCGTATGCCCATATTTCACTCGTGAGTTTCTGCAACAGTTTCTGCGTTGAGACGCGCCCGGGTGCGTTTGGTTTCTGCCACTTCGGGATGGGGATCGCAGGCCCCCGTTCGTTGATTCCGTAGACCCGCAGCGCCGCCAACAGAAGGTAGGCGTAGCTTGCAACGGCTAAGATCGGCTGACGGTCCGCCGACTGACGCGACCATACCTGTGCCTGCCCTACGCCGATGAGTTGCTTTTCGTCCCGATGATTGACCTCAATATCCCATCGCCAGAGATAGTATTGCAGAAGCTCCTCGATCGGCATGTCGAGGTCGGTCGATAGCAGGAACGCCGGTTGGCGATAAAGCAACTTGCCACCCTTACGCAAACGGTATCCTACCGGAGCGATGACCACGATGCGTACGGGAAGATCGACCCCTGCTTTTCTCCAAAGAATCGGATTCATTTCCTTGATCCGAAATGCATGGAAGCGTACGCCTCGACGGACTGCCACGGCACGCTTTCGTCTTTCCGCAGTTCCTCCGGAGTGTGGGCGACGTCGGGCTGCCCGCCATGGGCTAAAAAAAAAATCGTTCGCCCCGGCCGGGGCTGGGAGTGCATCCCCAAAACGTTCGCCCCTGCCAGGGCTGGAGACGCAGCCGCAGATGGATCGCAAATCTGCGGGCGGCGGCATAGATTCGTGACCATGATTCCCGATTCCCGCTGGTCCCATCGGCCGGTAGGCGGAGTATGCTACGCCTGTGGAGCCGGTGTGGGAGGCGGTCATGGGTTATCGAAAGTCGACGAATGTCGTGCCGGCAGCGAACGAGCGCGCTCGCTGTTTGGCGAATCTGTGCGTCGCCATTCTTCTAGCGGCCCTGCCGGGGTGTCGCCAGAGTCCCGACCAGGGTTCTGCGGCCGCCGACAAGGTCACGGTGTATTGCAGCGTGGATGAATCCTTCGCACGAGAAATTCTCGACGCGTTCGAGGCCGCGTCCGGTGTCGAGGTGGCGGTTGTCTTCGATTCGGAGGCGGGCAAGACCACCGGTTTGGTCAATCGCATCAGGCACGAAGCTGATGCCGGACGACCGCGGGCCGATGTCTTCTGGTCGAGTGAGCTGTTCCACACGATCCTACTCGCCCGCCGCGGCCTGCTGGAAAGCTACGACTCGTCGGCAGCTGCCGACATTCCCGCGCGATACCGTGACACGAAGCATCGGTGGACGGCTCTTGCCGTGCGTGGTCGGGTGATCGCCTTTAACGCGAATGCCAACGAGACGATCGCCCTGCCGACCACTTGGGAAGAACTCGCCAAACCCGAATTCGCCCGGACGACGGCGTTTCCGAATCCCCTGTTCGGCACCACGAGGGGGCACCTTGCTGCGATGTTCGCGTTGTGGGGTCCTAAGCGCGGTCGGTCCTTCCTCGAGCGAATTCGAGAAAACGGCGTGCTCATCGTCGACGGTAACAGTGCGGCCGTTCGATCGCTCCTAAGCGGTCGATGCAAGATTGCCGCGACGGACACCGACGACGTCTGGATGGCACAGTTGCAACAAGCGACGATGGCCGGCGGCATACCGATCGATCTTCGTTACCTGGACATGGGTGACGGCGGCACGCTCTTGATCCCCTGTTCCGTGGCGATCGTAAAGGGTGCCCCGCACCCGCAGGCCGCACGCCGGCTCGTCGATTATCTCGTCTCTGCGGAAGTGGAGCGCCTTTTGGCCCAGAGCGGATCGCGCAACGTGCCGGTTCGAGAGCGTCTACGCGCGGAACTTGGGATGGTGTGGCCGCCGGAGACGAAAGTCGACTTCAACGCGGTAGCGGATGCCATGGACGAAGCTGCCGCCGCCGCTCGGGAAATACTTTTGCGGTGAATCAGCGAGTGCCCGTTTCCATTTTTCTCACGCTTTGTCGGCTAATCTTCGTGATGGCCGTCGTGTGGCCCGCTGCCGCCCTGATCTGGAAGTGCGTAACGCAGGGCGAGGCCCCGACCGACGGATTCACCTTTTCGACGCGTCAACTTCTTCTGTTGTGGCGGAGTAGTTGGATGGCCCTCGTCGCAACGGGCGGGGCGGTGCTCCTGTCGCTACCGGCCGCCCACCTCGTCGGACGCGTGGGAAGCCTGAGACGCGGACCGGTGGCGGCGTGCGGTATGCTTCTGTTGCTCTTGTGTCCGCCGACCGTTTACGCCTTCGGCTGGGAGACGCTCTTGCCCGGCGAATTCAGCGGTGAGCTGCGCTGCCTGGGAGTTTGGATGCTCTGGGGCTGGCCGATTCCCGCGGTGCTAGTCGGCTTGGGCTGGTCGCGTAGCGGGCGGGTGGTGTATGAAGCGGCGTTGACCGACGCCACCCCGGCAGGCGCCTTCTTTCGCGTCACGCTTCCTTTGATGTGGAAGTTCATTGGCGTCAGCGCCGCCATACTTTTCCTCTTGTTCTTCAGCGACTATGGCGTACCACACACCTGCGCCCTTCACGTATTTGCCACCGAGATTCTCGGCTGGGCGTCGAGTTCGGCTCGCACGATCGATACGATCTGGCCGGGCATGTTAAGCGTGGCGGTGACGGCGTTGGTGCTGGCCGCGATTCTTCTCCTCTGGCGTCGGTGTGCTGCGGATCGACCCGTCGATGCGGGCGAAAGTCCACCCCGGTGTCCTCTGCCGCTCGCCACGGTGTCGACGATCGTTCTTCTTGCGGTTGCTTGGCTGCTTCCTCTTTGGGCATTGTCCACGAGACTTGATTCGCTGGGGGCGTTCAGCGAGGCGTTCGTGGTCTACGGGCAAGACCTTGCTCAGACGATCGGTGTTGCGACGGTAGCCGCCGTCTTGTCCCTGATGATGGGTTTTGGGCTTGTGACCGCACGGCGATGGCTGGGGATCGGTCTTGTGTGCACATTGGCATGGGGCGCGGTACCCGGTGCGCTGGTGGGCGA
>JADFIX010000606.1 GCA_022566435.1 Planctomycetota bacterium | reverse complement strand
CTTGAGCTGCCGCGCCTCGCGACGCATTTCCTGCTTCGCACCCGGAGCTGGTTTCGCTCGTGTAAATCGCCCGGCTTTGCGAAACAGAACTTCGGCCTCACGGAGCATGTCGCGCACGATTTTCATCGCTTCGTGCCCGGCTACCTGTGCGTCAAGTGTAAAATCGCGTAGGCGTTGATCCACACGAGCCGGATGTCCAACGCGGACGACCTTCCGGCGTGCAGCAATCAATCGTTCCAGCAAATTGTCGACGGCCGTGTTGCTCGGCGCGCAGGCGAGCACCTTGTGCCCACGGTCGATCGCCTGGCAGATTAGCTCGACGACGGTCGTCGTCTTTCCCGTTCCAGGAGGCCCGTGAATGACCGCAACGTCTTGCGCGGCCAGACAGAATCGCACGGCTTCCTGCTGCGAGGGATTCAACGATGTCGCGAACTCACAGTCAGGCAATTCCAAAAACTGAGGTTGCCGTTCGCCAAGCAACACTTCCCGCAACTCGCCCGTTCGACCGCGAGCTTGCTCGGCTGCGCGCAACGCGGCGGCCTGCCGCTTCCGAGTGATCTCGTCCGGCGACAGATCGAGTCGAAACCGGTCGCCTTCGGGCCACGCATCAACGGATACTTCGATCGAATCGCTACGCCGAGCACTTACGACTCCGTGCCGCGAATCTCCGCCCGCTTCCGCCGGGGAAAGCAGGACGGGTGACCCGACACGCAAACGGTTCCAAGGCAGCCCTAGCGTCCGATTCCGTTTCACTAGAGTCAGCAGCGTCCGCCCGCCCAGCCCGGGTTCGCGATGTGTGATGACAAGATCAAGCAGCGTCTCGCCGGACTTTTCAGCATCCCCCTTCGTCCCGCGCCGCCGCCGCTCGTCAATCTGTTTTGCTTCGGCTTCTGACTCCATAGTGAGCCAGTTCATCAACCGCTGAAAATGATTGTCGTCTGTGATAATTCGTCCCTTGTCTTAAGTAGGTCATGTTCGCCGAACATGACCTGAGCGAGGCAAAAACGCGTGAATCTAATTCGGAGTCACGATCGGCGATCGTGACCTACCAGGAACTCGAATCCCGCAGTGACGTAGATGGTCTACGGGCGCTCGTGATGCATCTCGTAAATCACTTCTTCCCGGCGATACGTTTGGTCAACTCCGCGGCTTCCTGCTGTGCCTCGACGATTGGCTTGCCTTTCTTCATTCCTGGCCGCTTGTGCCCCACCTCGCTGAGCCAGGCGTCTCGCAGTAGCCGGTGCCGGGCGCGCACGAGCCGGATCAGATTGCCGTCGACCTTGGTCGAATCGAAGTCATCGAACCCGAGCCCTTTCAGCAGCGCCGTGGCGATTGCACGGTGGCCTTCACCGTTCACATGCACGCCGTCGCCGGACATCTTGAAAGCGGGGTTCTTCTCGCGTTGCGCCGCTAGATACGCGTTGACCGGTGTATGCACATCCACCACCGCCGCGACGTCCTCGCGCTGTGCCTGCCGCATGATCCATTTTGCATAGACCGACAGGACCTCCGTGTCGTAGTTCTTGTAGATGCCGCGATAGCCGAACTCCTTCGCGTCGCGCTCGACGAGCTTGCTCGGATTTGCCTTTGGATCAAACGGCGGCGGCGTGACCAGGATCACCTTCGCGCCCGCCTTCGCGCAATCCGCCACCATCCGGTCGATCCCTGCCTTGTACGTCGCGAAGCGTTTCTCAGCGAACGGGTGATAGATCCCATCGTTCATACCGTAGCAGGCAATCACCACGTCGGGCTTCATCTTCGCGAGCAACCGGCCGAGGCGTTCGTTCACGTCGGGGCGCGGGAACGGGTGGTACGGCTCGCTGAGGCCGCAGGCCGTCTCGCTCGGCACGCCCATGTTGATCAGCTCGTAGCGCCGATCGGGATGCTTCGTTGCCAGGTACGCATCAATCTGTTCGATATAGCCGCCTGCATACGTGATCGAATCGCCAAGGAACACGATGCGCTGGTTCGGCTGAATCAGCGGCTCGCTCGCGCCGGCAGGCGAGGCCATCGCGAACATGAGCATTGCAAACGAGATATGGCGAATGAACATGAAAATCTCCTTGTATTCTCACAGCGTAGCCAAGCATAACAAAGTTTTCGGCCGGCGACCTACTCCAGAGCCGGTCCCCAGCGCTTCGTCTGGATCGTGTCGAAACGAACCGCCGTGTCATTGGATGCTTTTTGATCGATGCGGCTGGTGCCCCCGTCGATTAGTTTTTTCAGCCCGTCGGTCATTCGCTGCACGATTTCCGGGCGTTGTTTGGCCAAGTCGTTCTTCTCGCCAATGTCCGAGTCCAGATTGTAGAGTTCGACGATCGTCGCCTTTCCGCGCGATTGCTGAACGTTGCGGCCACTCATTTTGAAGACCAGCTTCCACGGACCGTCGCGATACGCAAACTCGCCGTGGTTCGAGTGGCTGACGAGCGTTGTGCGTCTGCCGTTGTTTGGCTTTCCCAGCAACGACGGGAGAAAACTGAGGCTGTCCTCAGCGCCGGCTGCGGGCAGGTCTGCTCCGACGATTTCGGCACATGTGGCGAAGATGTCGGTGAGGCTGACCATTTGGCTGCTGCTCGTGCCGGCCTCGATGTGTTTCGGCCAGCGAACAACGAGCGGAACGCGATGACCGCCCTCCCAGACGTCGCCTTTGTGTCCACGATACGGACCGCTCGGCATGTGCCCTGCTGCGACGAGCTTCTCCCAGCCGGTGTAATGCGAGTGTCCGTTGTCGGCGGTGAAGATGACAATCGTGTCGTCGGCGATGCCGGCATCGTCGATCGCTTTGATCACCTGTCCGGCAGACCAATCGGTTTCCATGACAAAGTCGGCGATTGGAGCGATTTGGCTCTTGCCGCGAAAACTCTTGGACGGCACGATTGGCTCGTGCGGCGATGTCATCGAGAAGTAGAGGAAGAACGGTTTACTTTGCTTCGCTTGGTCATGGACGAATTGAACCGCGCGCCGCGTGATCTTCGGCAGAATCTCCTGCATCCGCCAGCCCGGTGCCATCGGCGCGCCGATGAAACCGCGTGGCAGGACCACGCCTTCGCTGGGATCGAGTTTGTACTTCGCGGTCGGTTGTGCAACGACACGATCATTTTCGATGTAGGTGAATGGCGGTAGGTTGGGGAGATCGACGCCGAAGAAGTAATCGAAACCTCGCTGCGTCGGGCCACCGCGGATCGGCTTGGTGAAATCCCATTGAAGCGTTTTCTGCCCGTTGCGAGTTTCGGTCATGCGACTTGCCTGCGGCCCTGACCACTGCCAGCCCAGGTGCCACTTGCCGATACATGCCGTGTGATAACCGTTTCGCTTTAGAAACCCCGGCAGCGTTGGTCGATCCTCTGTGATCAACGGTGGCTCATAGGCCGCAATCACCCACTCTTGCAGTCGCGTTCGCCAGGAGTACCGACCTGTTAGCAGACCATAGCGAGTTGGCGAACAGACCGCCGAGGGACTGTGCGCATCGGTAATGCTCATCCCCTGACGAACGAAACGATCGAGATAAGGTGTGGCAATCTTGTTGTCGGGATAATGAGCCTGAATGTCGCCCACGCCGAAGTCATCCGCCAGAATGATGACGATGTTAGGGCGATCTTTCCCCACAGCATTGATGGGCACGGATGAAGCTGCAAAGACGATCCAAAGTAACAATGTCCTTCGAAACATGAGGCTCCCCTTCGCAACTTTAAACATTAGGCTTTGCGAGACTTCGTTGATTCCCTCGGCCCAGGGAGGCTGTGATTTTTTCGTACGATGGGCCTCCGAGCCCGTCGCGCAATAGAAACGACCCGGAATTCGAC
>JADFIX010000605.1 GCA_022566435.1 Planctomycetota bacterium | reverse complement strand
GAGTAGGTCGTGCCCGCTACCACGGGAAAGATCGCCTCCGAGCGGAGGCCGGGGCCGCTGTCGTCGTCGCAGGCAATTTCATTTCCTCCACAGGCATCGTACACGCTCAATACCGGGTCGTTGGAGGGTTGGAGGAGCGACCCGAGTGTGTTGACGAATACGAGCCCGTCGCAAGATGCGGTGTAGACGAACCAGACGTCCGAATTGGAATCGGGCTGACAGGATGCCTCATCATCATCAGGTCCCGCACCGGAATTGTCGCTCGCTGTCGATCCTTCGAGCGCCTCGATCGCGAACCCGCAATCGTCGTTGCACTCGGGATCTTCCACGCCCGCGCAGATGCCGAATTCATCGCAGGTATCGTCGCCGACACCTGGACGGCCCGTGCCGGTACAGGGATTGCCGTCGTCGCATACGCTACCGGTCGGTCGCTGCGCCCAGTCGCCGGTTGCCAAGCCGCTGTCGCAATCTTGACAATCGTCATTCGGGTTGAGACTTCCGTCGGCGAAGCATTCGTTTTCAATGAGGCAGCGATTCGGATCGAGCGTGTTCACGCAGACGTTCAAGTCGTCATCGCATGAGTCCGTCGTACACGCCAGTCCGTCGCCACAGTCGCGGGGCGACGAGACGCTGCAAAGACCGTCGAGACACGAATCATTGACCGTGCAAAAGCTGTCATCGGCGCACGGCGTGCCGTTTGGTTCGAGGTTTTGCAGGCATGTACCGCCGCCGCTGCAGGAATCCGGATTGTCACATTCCGAGTCGGACGAGTCGCCACAAGGCGTTCCCGGTGGCGCGATGTTGGGCGAGCAAACGCCCAGCCCGTCGCAGGTGTCCGCCGAGTTGCAATCCGTATTCGACAAATCGCCACAGAGCGTGCCACCCGGCACGAAATTGGAAGCGCAGGTGCCGAGGCCATTGCAAGTGTCCGGATCGTCGCAATCGCTACTGCTCGGATTGCCGCAGGTGGTGCCGCTTTGTAACGGTGGGTGCGTGACGACGCCGGTGTCGGAATCGCAAACGTCGTCGGTACATTCGATACCGTCGTCCAGCGGCGTTAGATTGCTCGTCGCCGGGTTGCAACAAAATTGCGAGTCATCGTAATTGTTGCTGTTTGAGCATGTTTGGTCCGGATTGCAAACGTCGTCGGTGCAGGCACTGCCGTCGTCACAGTCCGTGTTTGTGGAGCAAGCGATTGAGATGATGACCGGTGTCAGGATGATGCCGTTAATCGGACCGGCGTTGGCGTCTCGCATGAACGTCTGGTTCTGGTTATCCACGAAGCCGATCGTGTAGGAACCTGCTGCGTTCGCCGGAACCTCGAGAATGAGCGTGGCGCCATGGGAAGACGTGCCGCCGTCGACCGCGCCACCCGCCTGAGCGGCGGCTGCGAATTCGTAGTTAAGAAGGCTCGTCGAGATCGCCGAGATCGATGTCAAACCGAAAAATACCCAATCGGAATTGGAGACACAGGCTTCCCCAGAGCAGTCGGACTGCAATACGCACGGCTGGCCGTTCGGGTCGGGCATGAAGTCCACCGTGCACCGGTTTAGGATTTGAAATGCGCCGTCTTCCGGCGAGCCCGGCCAGCCCAAAGGATTCAGGGCGGCGCCGGCACCGCTGGTGTATCCGCTCGAATCGACGGTCGCTTGAAAAGCCCCAAGCAACGGGTCGCCGTTCATGTCCGCGTCCCAACCCGACAATCGCAGATCAATCGTGACTTCCTGATCACCTCCGACCAGGACGATGGTATTGCCGTTGATTGTGTGCGTACCGGTCGCGGAGACGGGTACCCATTCGAATTTCGCGGCGTGTGCCGAAAAAGTGCAGATCAGCGTTAAGAAGCAAAGCAGCCGCCATACCCTTGTCGATCGCATTTTCCTCATCCTTTCTCGGCGACGGTCGTACCGGTGTAATCTATTTGCCGACCATCGCCAAGGTTTTCTAGAGTTTCGCCCACTTCGCCACGCGCTGTGGCACGCGGCGGTCGTTCGGCACCGGTTGGGCTTTGATTTAATCGTGAGCACATCTTGCCGGCGTCGCGGAACGGCATGTGCCGACGCAAAGCGGCATTTTGACGCGCGGGCCTAAAGAGGTGAAAGGCCGGGATGGCGAGCATGAAGTCGCTGCAGAGAATTTTTAAACGCGCACTCATTACGGATCATCCGCCATGGCTGGCATGATCACCTGCGGCCCGGCATTGACTCGAGCTTGCGCGTGGGGAGTGGAGCCTACGACCCCCGAAGACTGCGGTTTTCTTTTGCGCTTCGATCCCCTGCGATTGAAGGCCCGACGCCGAATCGATTTCTAGTAGTTTCGCGCGAACCGGCCTTGAATGCAAGTCCCTTCGTCGTTTTCTACTTGCGGAGCGCCGCGGGTCCACAAACCAAATGTACAATGTTGGTTGACAAATTCGCGCCGCGACTTGGAATTGTACAATCCAAGCCGAAACGCTGACCATTCCGGCCATTCGTCATAAATCGCCCAAGCACATCAGTAGGAGCCCACCCTACGATTCCCCACTTTGCCACTACGGGCACGGATTCGCAATGTTGTCCTGGCACGGGTCATCGGGGCAGCCGAACGGATAAGGATCGGCCTGAAACGCGAAGATTACGAAGAGAACGTCATTGATGTTGACCAATCGGTTCGGTTCCTGTGGTGCCACGTCCGTACGGGGCACCTCGGGTGCACCATCCTCTTCTTGAAACGTCTTAATGATCGCCACGGCGTCATCTATGTTGACGACGCCTTGCGGGGCTGACCATTCAATGCCGTCGAATGATCCGACGGTATCGCCCCAAAATTTACCGCCGCCCGGCTGGGGAATCGTGTGTAGCGATATCGGAGGCAAGAAGGACTGTCCGTCGTCTACCGATGCGCGTAGTTCGAATTCCGCGACCGGTGTAATCTCACATCCCGTGATGTTGACAATGGGCTCGATCCACGTACGCGTGACCGGATCGGGGACGAGCGAGGCGATTCCATTGGCATCGGGCACACCGACCCACCCTGAAACGACGGCCGTCGGGTGAAACAGACTGGAGACCATATCGAGCTGGTACGCCACGTCCCCCGGTTCGTCCGGCTTGAACGTCAGATATCGGTTCTTGTCGAAGTTTGACGAATCCGAAATGGTGAGCACGCAGGGGGCGCTATACCTGGTTGGGATTTTTGCCGCCGATCCGCTATTTAGAAAACTTGTCTCCACACCCTCGACGAAAGCAATCTCAAACGTCGAACCCGCTTCAGTATCCGGCGACACCTCGAGTTCAAATTCGCCGATGTACTTTCTTTCGCCCGTGATAGTGACCGAACCCAATTGTAACGCCGCGGCCACGTTTTGATCTTCGCAGTTTGTGGCCGTGAAGGTAGATAAGTTCGCGAATGCGTAATCCGGACGCCCGACACATGCATTCGGCGGATCGGCAACCGGGCACGTATCGCCGCCGTCGCACGTGTCGCCGGTGGGCAAAAAGTTGTCGGTGCTGATGCAGATCTTTTCGTTTACCGTCGCACCGCCGGGGCATGAAACAGCCACGGTGCCCTCGCCCGACGTCTTCGTGATCAAGATTGTCGCTTGAAAAGCTCCTAAGTCCACGGCTTCTTCAACGAATAGTTCGACTAGCACGGTTCGGCCCGGATTGGCCGTAGGAGTCTTAAGCTCGCACGTCATGATCGTGTCAACCGGCGTGCAAACCGGGTCCGGAGGACAGGGCGAGCCGTCGCCGTTGTAAAACCCTGGTGCTAAGCCGCAAGGCGTCGCGCGAGTCAACACGCACGATCCGTCGGCCAAACAACACGCA
>JADFIX010000604.1 GCA_022566435.1 Planctomycetota bacterium | reverse complement strand
GGCCAAATGAATGGGGCTGCTCTTCTGTGTGCTGATAGTGGCAGCATGGGGCCTCAGCCTGTTTTCGTACTTCGGTTATGTAGGCGCAACAGGCATCAGATACGTAGGTCATGGTTAGTTAAGTTACATAACATACAACGAAACTGAAAGGCAGACTGCCCTAGGATGGGTGTTTCGACGAGAAGATTATTCGTGCTCCTGGTGGCCCGCGCGCCACGTGGACTGGCTGCTTGCAAGCTCGTCGCTTGCAAGGTGGTGGATTCCACTGTGGATGCCATTTCTTGCGGTCGCTCTTCCAACCGCATGCTTCTGGCAACGCGACCGAAGACCACCGCGCGGTTACTGTGCCGGATGTAGATACAACCTCACCGGCAGCGAATCCGGCACCTGCCCGGAATGCGGGATGGCGACCGGGAATCGGTGATGCCGTCAAGACATGGCATAACGCAATCGGAGAATAGCCCTGAAGGGTTCCGCCGAAACGCACAACCTTGTATACTCTATGGGACCGACGCAACCTGACGCCAGGAAAAATATCAAATGGACGACTATGGACACCGGTCAATGCACTTTCGTCCCACCTACGCGTTCACATTTTCGCTTGTCTTTTTCGGCCTCCTTTGTTCTCGTGTGGACGCGATCGACGAAGACTTGGGTCAATTAGTCAGAAAGAGCCGCAACCTGACCGAGACGGACGTTGCGGCAGCCGAGGCGCGGTTACAGGCCGAACCGGACAACTTCGAACTCAGGGCGTTGCTTGTGGTATACTATTTTCCTTTCGATGCCGCCCGCCGAGCACACATTCTCTGGATCATTCGTGAGCGACCACATGCCGAAATCGCAGGCTCGCGGTATATCTTGTTGCGGCCACCCGGCAAACGCGGCGCTTACGAACAGGCGAGAACGCTCTGGTTGCGCCACCTGGAGGACAAACCGGGCGACCTCGTCATCCTACGCCACGCCGCTCGGTTCTTCTTGCCTCTAGACCGGTTCGAAGCGATGGAACTACTTAGGAAGGCGCGGCGCCTTGATCCGCAAAATTCCGAATGGTCAGCTAAGCTCGGGCGACTATATCGTCAGGACTCCACGGCTTATGGTGGCAATCTCGGTCCGGAAATAGCGGCGTTAGCGCTACAGACGTTCGACTCGGCGCTGGTTCTCGCCGACGGCATGAACCGCCGCCCAATCCTCTTGAATGTCGCCCAATTAGCCGTCATTCTCAAAAAGCCGGAAAAGGCCAGGTCGCATGCCACGGAGCTTCTCGACCTCGCCGTGGAGCAAACCGACGGCGATGATTACGGTTATTTCATCCACCACGGCAATCACTTGCTTGGCCTCGTGGCGTTGATGGATGGCCAGGTGGACGACGCGGAACGTTTTCTTCTCAAGGCTGGGCGGACGCCCGGATCACGGAAACTCGGTCCGTTGGGTCCGGAGATGATGCTCGCCGACGAACTCTTGAAAATAGGGCGAAAACAGGTGGTGATCGAGTATCTCACCCTATGCAAGAAGTTTTGGCCCGGTAACGATCTCACTAATTGGATCGCCACCATCGAAGATGGGGGGACACCCAAATGGCGTCTGTACCGCTGGAGGTGAAAGGGTCATGGCGTGGATGAAGCGTCCTCTTGATGGCCAACGCCGGCAATCGCGCCGTTTCCGTCGTGTACGTGTTGTTTGTTCGATTCTCGGCTTGATTGTCATAGGCGGAGCGTGGAGCACGGCCGTACTAATCGACAAAGTTCGCCCGAACGGAAACAGCTGCTACTCGTTCGGGTATGGTCACGGAGATGCCTGGCTACTCGGCGTCATGGTCTATCCGGACGGGTTCGTGCTCGTCCAGTATTTTGATCAAAACCTGAGCCGTCACACGGGACTCTACCGCAAGATGAGTCGGGCGAACACCCCGCATCGCTTTACGCTTCGAGACCTTCTCCCAAAGAGTCTGCCGCGTGGTCGATACTCCGGATCGACTGGCTATACTTTTCATCTCATCGTGCCGCTGTTGTTTTTCTTCCTATTGGCAACTTACTCGCTTGGCATGTCCCGTTTTCGTCAACGGCACCGTCGAAAGCGCGGCCTGTGCCTCCGGTGCGGGTACAATCTTGCGGGCAACGTGAGCGGTGTTTGTCCGGAGTGCGGGGAGTCTACGTGATGAGTCGCCTGGAAGACCGAATCAGGCGCTATCGCCGACTTGGCATCGTCTTTACGACGATCACTTTCCTGTTTTCCGTAACCATATTTGTCTGCGGGACGGGCCGAGTCTCTCTGGGCGTATGGGGATATATTCTTGGCTACGGCGCGATCATGATGGGCGTCTGCGCTGCCGGCTGTTTTTTGACGTACCGGGACCTGCATCGCCGCCGCCTCCGTGGCAATTCGAAAGGTTGCTGAGTATCCGGCTACAATCTTATCGGCAACGTATCCGGCGCCTGCCCGGAGTGCGAAGCGATATCTGCCCCGAGCGCGAAGCGGCGGTCTCGGACCGTTCGTGCTAAATTCGAACCCGGCTGATCTCGCCCGCAACCTTGGTGCGTTGAGGGCTTAGAATACTCGTATGACCCTCGCGAAACATCTGGCCTGCCCGAAATGCGGATACGACCTGCACGGGATTCCCGACGTGCGCTGTCCCGAATGCGGGTTTCACTACGACGCGAAAGCGCTGGTTGCGATGGCCACCTATGATGAGGGGCACGGTTCGCCGCCGCGCGGATCCTGATCGCACGTGCCACGGTAGCGGCAGCATTGGCCGTACCGGCCGGCTGCCTCAGCGTCGGTTTCGGCGGCTGGGGCACGGTATTCTTGCTGGCAGTATACTTCTTGGGCGCCTTTGTTACTTGGGCCGCCTATACAGACCGCTATGACGGGCCTGAATCGATCCCCGTGCTTTCCATCGTCTTTTTCGGGTCGGGCGTCTTCTACTGGCTCGGTGTGTTCATCTATCCACTGGGTCTTCTGATCTTTAGTACGTTCGTCCTGTTCACCGCATGGGTGATACGCCTTCGGTATTGCCCAGCACCACCGCCGCCCAGCAACGTTCGCCACATCGATCTGCACCTTTCGGTCCAAAGGCACTGTCTCGTGGCGACATCCTGCTCACGGCGGCCACGTTGCTCGTGTTGGTCGTGTCGTTGAATGTAGTGTAGACACCGTGACACTAAGAAAAAAGGTGCGTCCGGGACGGACGCTATCCGGATGGAAAAAGCGTCCGGAAAATGACATCCGTTCGGTTTCGCCAGCTCGGCCAGCCCGTGCCGTCGTGGACCTCGCCGCCCGTCACTGCGAAACCCTTTTCCTGAAGCAGTTTGAAAATGCTCATGTTCCCCTCGGCGATGGACCACGACTCCATCGGACTTCGCAGGTCGTATGTGCCCCAATCCATATAAACACGACCGGCCCACTTGTCCGTCTTATCGAGAGCTTCCCGCAGCTCTTTCTCTTTCGCATCGAAGATGAACGCCGACTGTGCGGCGATTCGGCCAAACATCGTGGGATTCGCAAACCCGCAGGCCAGCGCGGTGAACCCGTCAACCCCCGCGCCGATACAGGCCCGACCCTCCGGTGTCTCTATCGTGCGGTAGTTCTCGTCGATAAACGGCACAAGCTCTGTCGCGAACATTTCCATATATGGCTCTTGACTCTGAAACGGTGGCGCCGGAGGTGGAAGAATGAAAACGGCGATCACCGGCTTCACGCCCTGACCGCATAGGTTGTTCAAGACGTTTACATACTTCCCGCGTTTGCGGGCCCGGCCGCCGCCGTGCACGTAGGCGACGGGAAACGCCTCGCCGCCTTCGTAATCCGGCGGCAGATA
>JADFIX010000603.1:1172-3822 GCA_022566435.1 Planctomycetota bacterium | reverse complement strand
GTTCCGGGCGGCCCGCCCGATCGTCTGGATGAGCGAGCGCCCGTCCCGAAGAAAGCCTTCCTTGTCCGCATCCAAGATCGCCACCAAGGAAACCTCCGGCAGGTCGAGTCCCTCGCGCAAGAGGTTCACCCCGACCAGCACGTCGAATTTTCCTGCACGCAGCTCGTTGATAATAGTGACCCGCTCCAACGTGTGGATGTCGCTGTGCAGGTACCGACCGCGCAGGCCTTCCTGTTGGATGTATGTGGTCAAGTCCTCGGCGAGCCGTTTGGTGAGCGTCGTGACCAAGACTCTCTCGCCGGCGGCCGCCCGCTCCGCGATTCGCCGGAGAATGTCGGGAACTTGTCCCCTTGCGGGCAGCACCTCGATGGGCGGATCGATGAGCCCCGTCGGTCGGATGATCTGCTCGACCACCCGCCCCTCGCACTTTTCGAGTTCGTAGGGCCCGGGGGTGGCCGACACGAACACGACTTGCTTCCACATTTGCTCGAACTCTTCGAATCGCAATGGGCGATTGTCGAGGCAGCTCGGCAGGCGAAAGCCGTGTTCGACGAGGGTCGTCTTTCTGGCGCGATCGCCGTTAAACATCGCCCGAACCTGCGGCACGCTAGCGTGCGACTCGTCGATGAAGAGAAGAAAATCGTCGCCGAAATAATCAATCAGCGTGAAAGGGCGGGCGCCCTCTTCGGTGCCGTTGAGATGTCGCGAGTAGTTTTCGATGCCCGAGCAAAACCCCACTTCGCGCAGCATCTCGACGTCGTACTTGGTGCGGGCCAGCAGGCGCTGCGCTTCCAGCAGCTTGCCCAGCCGGCGAAACTTCTTCACTTGCAGGTCGAGCTCTTCGAGGATGGCCTTGGTTGCGTCGGCCACTCGGTTTTCCGGCATGACGTAATGGACGGCGGGGTAGAGGAAGCATTTCTCCATAGTGCCGAGCGATTCCGCGTTGAGCGGGTTGACCATTTCCAGTCGCTCGATTTCGTCGCCGAAGAGTTCGATGCGATAGGCCATCTGCTCGTAGGCCGGATGGATCTCCACCACATCGCCGCGGACGCGGAAGGTGCCACGTTTGAAGTCCATGTCGTTGCGCGAATATTGCAGCTCCACGAATCGTTTGAGCAGCTCGTCCCGGTCGATCAGTTGCCCTTTTTCGAGCACGATAACGCTGGCCTTGTAGTCTTCCGGCGAGCCGAGTCCGAAGATGCACGAGACGCTGGCGACGATAATGGCGTCGCGGCGGGAGACGAGGCTGCTGGTGGTGCTGAGGCGGAGTCGGTCGAGGTCGTCGTTCCGCGAGGCGTCTTTCTCGATGTAAATGTCCCGCTGCGGGATGTAGGCCTCGGGTTGATAGTAGTCATAGTAGCTGACGAAATACTCGACGGCATTTTCCGGAAAAAGCTCCCGGAATTCCTCGTAGAGCTGGGCGGCCAGCGTCTTGTTGTGCGAAACGATCAGCGTGGGTTTGTTCAGGTTCTTGATGACGTGTGCCATGGTGAACGTCTTGCCCGAACCGGTGACACCAAGCAGGCACTGATATTTCTCGCCCGCGTGTAGTGCGGTCGTGATCTTCTCGATGGCCGCCGGCTGATCGCCCTGCGGCTCGAAGTCGCTCACCAGTTTGAAGGCGTCCAAGGCATCCCTCCACATCGCGCAATCGCGTTGAAAACCGTATCTTAACCGGGACGGAAGCGCCCGGCCAATCAACCGTCAATCGTCGGGAGATTCGTCCGGCGGCGCAACGTGTATCCCGAGTAGGGTGGCACTTTCGGGTGCCGTGCTTCCCGCGAAGCGGAAGCATGCCGTCTTGTGTACAAGATCCGAATAGCAGATCAAGGAGCATGGCACGTGTCGTCTTGACGCAACGCCGGATGCTGCGTAGGCTGCCGGTTTCTACTAGCCCCCATCGTCTAGTGGCCCAGGATATCAGGTTCTCATCCTGAAGACAGGGGTTCGAGTCCCCTTGGGGGTGGTTTCAGCAGGGCGTTTCGCTGTGCTTTTTTGTGTGCGTCGCGAGGATTAGCAACCGTCCTTCGACGCCTCCGATCGATTGCAGCTATGTCGGGCGTGGGGCCGACGAATAAGAAAGAGGCGCGTCCGGGACGCACCCTACGCCACTTCGTGAAGGGACTACCGATGGTAGAGATCCTCCTTGATGTCGCCCGAACGGCTGCAGAACTGATCCTCTTCATCTTGCTGCCGATCGTGGTAGTCATGACGGCGCTCATGGAATTGCTTGAAGAGAAACAGATCTTGGCGGCGGTTGCAAGGCCTCTTTCTCCGGTGCTTCGCCGAGTCGGGTTACCTAATCTTGGTGTCATCGCCATTCTGCAGCTACTCTTCGCGAGCTTCGCCGCGCCAGTCGCGACGCTATCTAAAATGAGTGAGGATAAAGATGAAACCGAAAAACGGAGGATAGCTGCGACTCTTGCGATGCTCTTCGCAATGTCTCAGGCTAACGCCGTCTTTCCGTTGCTGTCAGTAGGGCTCAACCTCCGGATCATACTGTTGACTTCACTCGGGGGAGGTGCAGTAGCCTCCATGGTAGCCTACTACTGCTGCACTCAAACCGCTAGTTCGTCGTCAGAAACGTGCACGCCTAGCAAAGCGAAGCAGAACGGTGCGCACCCTGGCGGATGGTTTAAGACTCTTACGC
>JADFIX010000603.1:0-1162 GCA_022566435.1 Planctomycetota bacterium | reverse complement strand
CGAGGCGGCATGAAGGGTGTCAAGCTTGTTTACAAGTCGATTCCAGCCCTCGTCTTGGCGATCTTTGCAATCAAACTATTGGAGTCGGCTGGCGGTGTGGCACTTCTCGCAAAGGTTCTCACTCCAGTTCTAAGTAAAGTTGGTCTGCCGTCGACCGCCGTGCTCCCTCTCGTAACGAAGTATCTGGCCGGTGGTTCTGCAATGACCGGCGTCACTCTCGACTTTGTGACGCGAGGATTGCTGACGGCGACGGAACTCAATCGAGTTGCTGGTTTCATGATTAATCCACTGGACATCGTTGGTTTCACGGTTCTCACAAATGCCGGTCCTCGAGTTGCATCGGTAGCGAGGCCCGCAATTCTCGGAGGTGTAGCCGGAATCGCGGCTCGAGGCATTTTTCACTTGTTGTGGTTTTGAACGTGGAGCCGCCCGTATCGTCTTCGAAGGCGCATGATCCAAAAAGCAGAATGAGCGAATCGGGAGAACGAAAATGAACCGTAAACTGGCGAATGTTGGCGTCTTAATGATGGCCGTGGCGCTCGTAGTTACGTTGATTAGGCAATGGCCGGGCACGCTCAATCAGGCGCTCGATTACGTGGTCGGCTACTTGGAAGTCGTATCGGCGATCACCGGAGTAGTGCTTTTTCTGGGCGGAGTCGTGCTCACGCTTCGGTCTGTAGATCGCGAGCTTGAAGCACTAAATGGCAGAGTTTTTGCTGTGAATGTCGACGTCAATGCAAGTTCGGAGGAGGAATACCACAAGGCTATCGAAACTGCGACGAATCGCATCTGGATTTGTCAAACTTGGTTTCCAGGGCACGCAAAGGACGCTAATCAGATTATGAAGGCACATAGTCCGAAACGGAAGATCCTGCTCGCGTCTTTTAAGAAGAATTCGCACATTTGGGCTAGAATTCAAGGGCGAGCAGATGTCGTGGAAAAACCTGAAGACGCTATGCGGTATGTCCGTGGTTGCGTTGCCGCGTTACGGGACAATGACGAGACCGTGCCACTCAAATTCAACTATGGGCATCATCCCGGGTGGATTGCGATAATTGACGATGACGTCTTCTGGGGCCCCACTCCCGTGAATGTGGACAACCAGTCAAGGAATCTGTTTTTTCACAAGGCCACGATTGAAAGCGAGTGGGGACAATTCTGG
>JADFIX010000602.1 GCA_022566435.1 Planctomycetota bacterium | reverse complement strand
ATCATCGCCTGTCCATGCGCTCTGGTGCTGGCGACGCCGACGGCCATGGTCGCGGCCCTGAGCTGCGCCGCGCGGCTGGGGATTCTCATCAAGAACGTGGTCCAGCTCGAATACGCACGATCGTTGACCGCTGTGGTATTCGACAAGACGGGAACGCTGACCACCGGCGTGCTCTCGGTCACGCAAATGAAACCGGCACCCGGCGTGGACGGCGCGGACCTGTTGCACGCGGCGGCGTCGGCGGAACAGATGAGCAAGCACCCGGCGGCCAAGGCAATGGTGGAAGTCGCCAAGCGGGCCAAGATCGAGTTGGGTACGCCTTCGAGCTTTAAGGAAACGGCGGGACTCGGCGTCACCGCCAGACTTGATGACGAGGAGGTTCTTGTGGGTCGAAGTGCGTGGTTGGCGGATCAGGGGACGGACGTGAGTCTGATGAATGATCCCGAGTATGCGGAGCCTGACGGTGTCAGCATTGTCTATGTGGCGCGAGGCGGAAAATGCCTCGGTTGGATCGGTCTGGAAGACCGAACCCGCGAAGAGGCCCGGTCGGCGATCGACGAGTTGCGTGCGTTGGGCGTGCATAATCTGACCATGGTGACCGGCGACAAGTGGTCCGTAGCACGGCGGGTCGGTGCGGAAATGGGATGCACCGAAGTCCAGGCGGAGGTGCTTCCCGAAGACAAATTGCGGTTGGTCGATGATCTGCGACGACGCGGGCATCGCGTGGCGGTCGTCGGCGACGGCGTGAACGACGCACCCATGCTGGCGGCGAGCGATCTGGGTATCGCCATGGGGGCGGCCGGCAGCGATGTGGCCATCAACTCGGCATCCATCGCCCTGATGAACAACGACTTGAGACGCCTGCCCTTTTTGATCCGCCTATCGCAGGGTTCGATGCGCGTCGTGCGACAGAATATCATCTTCGGTGTGGCTTTTATCGTCATCACCATGACGTTGGCCGTTTGGGGGCCGTTGACGCCGATCACGGCGGCCATCGCACACACCATTGCCACGGCCTTCGTGATTTTCAACAGCGCGCGGCTCGTGCGCTTCGGGGAAGAGCACACCCCGCATCAGGAAGAAAAAGAATCAGCCACACCGATCGCCGTTCAACCTGCCTTGGCGGGGTGATCGATGAGCCCAGGCGGCCGCCTCGACCATCGGGTGATCGTTACACGAGTCTTGCCCGGGCGCCCGCATTCCCCTACTCTGGCTTTCAGAAGGCACATTACCGGCGGTGGATGGGTTGGTTGGTGAGTCAATTCGACGGAACTTTCTTACGTCGGCACGCAGGTCTGCTGGCGTGCGTGCTCATGTTCGGGGGCTCACTCGCATTTAGCATTGTTCAGGCTGCGTGGGCTCCCATTACGTATGACGAAGCCTACACCTAGTTCCACTTTGCCGGCAAACCGACCAGCCGGATCCTTCAGGACTACCACGTTCCGAATAACCACATCTTGCACAGCCTCTCGGTGCGCGCCACGACGCTGTGGTTTGGCAATAGCGAATTCGCAATCCGTCTACCCGCTTTAGTCGGGGGTGGGCTTTTTCTCTTCGCCGTGGGGCTCATTGGGAGGAGGCTTGGTCCCCGCGCAGGTCCGGTCTGGTGCATACGTTGGTCTGGTGTGGCCCGTCGGCCGTACCTCGCTTATCCGAGCCGTCGCAAGTACGGCAATCATCGTTGGTAGCGCCGTTCCCGCGGTGGCGTTTTGTTATTGGCGCATTTCGCTTCATCCTAGCGAATGGCCCTGGGGACATGATAACTTCGTTGATTTCGTCTGCAGCTTTTTCGGCGCCGCCTATCAAAGGGTGCTGCCGCCCACCGAGAGACACGCTTGGATCGGGCTCGGACTAGTCGCGTTGCTGACCTCTTGGGGCCTTGCGCAAACAAGGCGTAGCGACGATCGTGTTGCGCGGTTGTTGCTTCTGATCCTGGTGTTCAGTGTGGCGGCGCTGATTGCTTCGCGCGTCCTGTTGGGCACCCTGTGGCCGTTCCCACGCACGATTTTATTCCTGATCCCTTTGATGATCTTTGTCCTTCTCTATGCGCCGTTGGGCGCACTGCGCCGATATCATCGCGCAACGCTCGTCGTTTCGTGTGCGCTGGTTGGTCTTCAACTGTTGAGCACGGTTTCGTCCGTCGATCCCAGGCTTCACCATGGATGGCAGAAGTACGCGGCGGTGCGTGCGGCCCTATCAACCATCGACGCCTATCGCGGAGATCAAGGTTCGGCCATCGTTAGCTTGCCGGTCGAGATGGCAGTCTGTGTCGAGTACGACCTGATGCGCCGCCCACGCCCCGGTTTGAAGTTCGACCTACGTCGGCCGTGGGGGTCGAACGCAAGCCCGCGTCCTGAAGCCGACTTCGCAATCGGCTGGTCCGCCGACGCCGTCGCCGGGTGGCAATGGCGTGGTCACATTCTCGTTGCGGACTTGCCCTCCGGCGTGGTGGTTTTGCATCGCGACTAACAACGGCGTCCGCCTTCGGATTCGTAGCCTTTCTCTCGTGATGTGTGGTGATTCAGCGTCTGGCCTTCGGAACACCCACGACTCGACGAGCGATACCTGATCGCGCATCAATTGCCACATGCCGGCCACGGTCGTGGGGAGCGTCGGTCCGACGGCGGTGAACGACATGTTCCGCACAATCTGCCCGCCGAGTTGCCGGGTGGCGGCATTTCGGGTGACTTATGGCTCCTGATCGTTGCCCAGCACACTTCACAATGCAACGTTGACTTGCTATACTGACATGGACCGGTTTCTACCCGATGGCCTGTGCATCCAGATAGGAGACGAGACATGAAGCGAGCATCCGGCCAAACCCACATGCCTTTGATACTCGCGATGATCCTATCGTCTATCGCCCCTGTCCTTGGGCTCAACCCTCCCCTTGCAGAGAACATCACCGGCACCACGTGTCTAACTGATGCCGACTGTTGGGGTTTGCGCCATTGGTGCATCGGCGGCGCCTGTTACATCCCGAAGAATCGTTACGTCAGCTTCGTTCCCAACAACGATGGTCTTCAAGTGGCATTTCGAATTGTCAATGTGGATTGCCCGGATCAGGTTGGTTGGATTGGTGATCCTTTCGAGGCCGTTCCCGGGGAATTCGTGTCGCGCGTCGTTAGCGCCCCGGTTTTCCGGCTCTGGGAAGAACCAGTGATTCATGTCGGCGATCGTGGTATCGTCCCGGATACGACCTACGAACTCACCGCCACCGAAGACGGGATTTCGCTGACCAATGCGGTCTCTATTGCCACCGTTCCGCCGGCGTTGTTCAACGGCCGAGAATGGGGCGACATCGCGGGCCAGCGAGACCTGTCGATCTGGTTGGCGCCCGATGGGATTGTCTCTGACGAAGATATCATCCCTACAATGAGAGGAGCCGGTGGCAGCCTCTCGGGAATCACCATTCCACGAATTGATTTGGGACCGTCCGTGCCCGATTATTGCGTCGACGGTCGCGACGTCCAATTAGTGAATTATGCATACCAGATTTTGCCATACCCTTATGACGCGGTGTGCGTTTGTTCGCAGGATGTTGATTGCGATGACGGCCTATTCTGCAACGGCGCGGAACGATGCCTGTTCGGGTTGTGTTATTCTGAGGATGCGCCGTGTGTGGGGCAGGTGTGCCACGAAGTCGTGGATGCCTGCGGGCCTTGCGTGTTCGACCCTGAGTGTTCGGATGGTCAGTTCTGCAACGGTGTGGAGCGATGCGTCGCCGGTCGATGCGTCCCTGGTGAGTCTCCGTGTCAGACCAATTTGTGCTTGGAGGACGACAATTCGTGCGATGCCGGTCCAACGATCGCCTGGGTTCCCAT
>JADFIX010000601.1 GCA_022566435.1 Planctomycetota bacterium | reverse complement strand
AACGGTCGGGGTACTGATGCCCAGCAATCGTCGGCTTCACGCTCATTCGTGCACACTGATTGGTAGCACGAATTCGGCCACGCTTCAGGCACATTCGTGCGCCCTACTCGGTTGCACGAATTCGGTCGCCCTTCAGTACCCCGAGCGTAAGCGACCGGCCTCTGCCCGATCGACGTCCACGCTCCGACGCGCTGGGCCGGCTCCCTTACGGTCGCGGTACTGATCACTGCGTCACCTCCTCGACGATGCGGATCTCGTCCTCGGTCGGATCGCATCGCTCGTAAAATAGTTGGTCCATCTGTTCGCTGATCGATGCCTCCTCCGGCTGATGGTCAACCCGCATAGTTGAGGTGTGACGCTTCCCTAGGAGTGGGTCAGCTTTCGCCGCCGGTTTCTCGCCAGACGGCGAGATAGAAAAGCCGGTCCTCTTCCGCTTCGTGGCGCCGCACGGTCGCCAAGAGTTCGCGCACGCGCAGGAAAAACACGTCTTTGTCTTCCACTGTTTGATCCGGCAGCGCATTGGTGGAGCGAATAATACGATCGAGCCTGCCGAGAATGTCGGAGTGCTCGCCGCGCAATCGAGCCTGCTCGCGCAGAAGTTCAGGCGCTGTGTTGGCTTCGCTTTCGTCGCAGATATTGAGCTCGTTCGCGGCGTGATGAACGCGCACGCGAGCATGAAGTCGACGAAGTTCGGTGGCCATCTTCTCGAAGTACTCGCCGTCAAACATCCGCGCGGACGATTCATCGAGAAGCGCTTCGATTTGCGGAAGCGTGGCGGAAATCGAATCGTCTCCGGCACGAGCGGCGGATTCTTGGTTGTTGGTCAACGGAACTGAGGCCATCGTGTTTCTCCTTCGTGCGGCGGGTCGAGGTGAAAAGTCGACGAGGTTCGAGCCCGCAAGCCTTGCACTATAGAGTGTAGCGGTTTTCGGGAAATTGGCAAGACGTAATTCACAAGACCCGAGTCTTGCCGGGTTAAACGGGGCGTGAAGCGTGAAGAGGGCGAGGTGGATGGACCGGTAATGGTTGTGAGTTTCTTGTGAAATGTTGTGTGGTGGCAGATCTTGGCACGTAGCGGAGCCGTGGAACGCGTCATATTTCGCATGCCATCGCGGTTTGCGGAATACCAACGCGCTTCCTACGATAATCGTGGCCGACCGATTTACGGTGACCCGCAAACAAGAACGGTCGCGAAGAATCAAGATAAGGTCGAATACGATGTCCCATAGAATCGATTGGTACTAGCACCGAAAGGGCTGAACGTCCTGCATAAGAGCGCAAGAGTTTCTTGCGAAACACAATGTTGACGCTGCGGAAGTCGTGGACGCCAGGGCAAAGTTGGGGCGCACCGACGCCCTTCAAATGGCCAGGGCGGCATCCAAGTTGATCGTCGCCAGGGGCAAAAAGATCGTAACTTTTCGATGCGCGAGGATACGCCGGACGATCAAACTCTGGCCGGGCATATGCTCGGTCCCACCGGCAACCTTCGCGCTCCGACGATTCGTAAGGGCAAGACCCTAATTATCGGATTCAATGAAGAGGTCTTTATTCAAGGGTTACGTGCGTGAGGAATCATGGTCATCCGATGATCGAGGGAAAATCCCTTTTGGTGAAGACGCCGACCGAAGGTTATCTCCGCGTCGCGTCGCTTCGCTTTTTTGCTTTGTTGCTTATCGTATCGCCTAGCTTGGCCTGTCGCCTTCCCCGAAATCACGTAGCCCCGACAATCACGATCGAACGCCAACAGGCCTTGCGCGCGCGGACCTTGACGGAGTTTCCGGTGGCGATTTTCCTGAAACCGCGTCTCGATGCGGCAGACGTCGCGGAGGCCGACTTCGCACCGCTCATTGTGGAACAGGCGGCTGGGCCTGAGATGCGAAAACCGGGTCACCTCTTTGGCGCCGTCGTGACCAGGCGCGACGGCAAACTGCACGTCGATGCGGAAGAGCAAGTCGTTTACGCGGGGACCTCCCGAGTACGCATGAGTCGGCGGGACTATCGGCAAGTGATTTTCGTTTGGGCGTATGCCGCCGGAGAAGCAACGGAAGCCATCCACTGGCGAGGCATTCGAGCCACGATCGGACCGGATGGTTTTCCTTTGGCGTGGGAGATCCTCAACTCGGACACGGACGAACGCCACCTTTTTGTCGCGAGTTCTCTCGAACGGGCCGCAGTGGAGGCGTCAGGCGAGCCCCTCCCAAACCGGGGTTTCGCGATGGAACGCCATGTCGGCGAGACGCCGCTTACCGTTGTTCTCCGCACGATCGAGGATGGCCCTATTCCCATGGGGCCGTACGTATACCTGGCGGACCGGACGCACGACGTGACGACACTTCTCTGCAGGTGCAGTCCGGCTCAGGTCGAACGTTTCGTGGCGGAGGGATACTATGATTTGGTGCCACTGGAGTCCTTGGGTCAACGCGCGATAGAATGGATTCCGGATCCAATAGATTTATCGCGCGAGCTGCGCTGGGTCGACACCGGGCCGTGACCGTGACCGGACTGACGCCCCCAATAGGTATCCGGAACCTCGAAGCCGGCAATGGGAAGACCATGAAGATCAGCGAAATATACGCCAGCATCCAGGGCGAGGGGAAACTTGTCGGCGTGCCCAGCGTCTTCATCCGCACCTCGGGCTGCAATCTTCGTTGCACATGGTGTGATACGCCCTACACCTCGTGGAATCCGGAGGGCGAATCACAGACGATCGATGAGATTATCGAGCGCACCCGCACGTTCGCGAGTCGACACGTCGTGCTTACCGGCGGGGAGCCGATGATCGCACCGGAAGTCGGCGAGTTAACCCGCCGGCTGAAACGCGAGGACTATCATTTGACCATCGAGACGGCCGGGACTGTGTGGCAGGATGTATCATGCGATCTGGCGAGCATCAGCCCGAAGCTGTCCAACTCGACACCCGTGGATCGGGAGGACGGTCGTTGGGCGGAACGTCACGACGCGGCCCGCATCAACGTGGATGTCATTCGGCGCTTCATGTCGCTCGGTGACTACCAGCTCAAGTTCGTGATGGACAAGACGATCGATCTGACCGAGGTCGACGAATTGCTCGTGCAAATCGGCAGCTACGATCCCAACAAGGTCTTGTTAATGCCGCAGGGCGTGACCGCAAAGGACTTGGCGGCCAAAAAGCAGTGGCTCGTCGAACTCTGTTTGGATCGCGGGTTTCGCTACTGCCCGCGCCTGCACATCGAGCTGTTCGGGGCGACGCGGGGGACATGACTTAAGGAGGGCGGCGTCAGGTGGGGTCCACGGGGGTGTTCGCGCCTTCACCGATTAGAAATATGCGGTTTTTGCCCGCGCGCTTGGCGGCCAACAACGCCTCGTCGGCGCGAGCGAGCAATTCAGTGGCCGTCGCGGCGTCCCAGGGATAGGTGGCCAGACCGCCGCTTATCGTAAGCGGACCGGGGATATCCTGGGGGTTGCTGATCGGACTATTGCGAAGCGCCTCGTTGAATCGATCGAGGATTTTCAGGGCACAGTCGGGATGTTTCAATCCGGCGGTTCTCGGGCCCTCGGGGTCCCAGAAGACGACGACAAATTCGTCACCGCCGTATCGCGTTACGATGTCGTTTTGTCGACAATGTCGCTGGAAGAGTTCGCCCGTCGCCCGAAGGATCCGGTCGCCCGCGTCGTGACCGGCGGCGTCATTGTAGGCCTTGAAGTCATCCACATCGAATAACAGCACCGTAACCTGTTGGCGTTCGGCCGTGGCCTGGGCGAGAATGCTTTCGAGTCGCTCCATCAAGTAGCGGCGGTTGGGCAGGCCGCTGAGTTCGTCAGTGAGGGCGAGCTGCCGCCATTGGCGT
>JADFIX010000600.1 GCA_022566435.1 Planctomycetota bacterium | reverse complement strand
GCACCGGCCGCCATGCTGCTCTCCAAAGTGCCGAACGGTAATCGTTCGAACGGCCTGCTGGATCCCAGCGGCATTCCTCTTCGATTCCTCGAAGACGCCGGGTCCGCAGATAAGCTATGGACACCCGGCCAGGATCAACAGCTTCCCTTTGCCCTCCTCGACAGTTGGGGTCAGCCGCTGAGCTACATGGCCCAGCGCGACTTTACCGGCAACGCCGCCACCGACATCCTTTCGAACAATGCCGTCGCCAACTGGAATCAGGCTTCGACCGAGATGATCCGGTTAAACCAGAGTCGACCGATCATCATGTCCTGGGGCCCGGACGGCGACGAACAACTGACCGAAGAGGCCCAAAAAGATCCGACCGCCTCGCTGGTCGGCGACTGGGAGGACAACGCCAAGATCGACAACCTGTTCAACAAAGACAACGTCTATTTGGATGAGACCCTCAACAGGAAGCTGGCCGGATTTTAACGAACGAGCCGATCATTCGGAGTCCCGGACGAACGATGACGACCACCATGACATACGCACGTCAGAAAGAAGCGACGAGATCGCGCGTGGCGAATCGCCATGCGGGCGGTTTCACGCTGATCGAGATGGTGGTGGTGATGGCCATCGTACTCGTACTCGCCGGGCTCGTCCTGCCGGGCGTCAGTACCATGTGGGAACAACGCAAGATCTCCAGTGCCCACACGATCATTCAGGGCATGCTCCAGACCGCCCGCTCGCGGGCGATGCGTGCCGGCGGCGTGGAGACCGGACTATTATTCTACCTGGACAGTTCCGGCGTACAGCATATCGCTTCCATCGAGCAAGACGCGGCCCACACCGCCGACATCGCCTGGGAAAATGTCTTCCGTGTCACCGGAGATCGGCTCTATACCCTCCCCGCCCCCATGCGTGCCGTACCGCGTTACGTCGTCGATATGGACGCGGGGGACCCGCCCACCTACTTCAGCGAGGAGGAGCTGGCGAGGGAACTTAACGAGTTCGATCAACTGGGCACCCAGACCAACAGTGCCCAGCGTCATCGCAACATTTTCACCATGGTTTTTTCCAGCGAGGGGCAACTGATTGCCCGCCGCGACGTCCTCATCCTGGACGTGGATAAGGACGGGGGAACCGAAGACCCGCCACGCGGGGACATCAGCGGCATGAAAGTCGGATACGACTGGAGCGCCCCGCCCGGCATGGCGATCGTCGCCAGTTTCTACGAACAAAACGACGCGATTGTGCCCACTAAATCCACCCCCCCGGCGACCGGACCGGTCACGCTCCCGTTCCTGATCTTTGACGAACTCGCCGGCAATGTGGCGATCAACTTTCCTTCCGTGGACGGACTGCTGGTGTACGATAATTCCGCCTTTCGTAGCCTCGATCTGGCGGCCGACAAACAGAAATTTCTACTCGATACGGCCCAGCCGTTCTACGTGAACCGATATACCGGCGCGATCATTCGTGGTCCGCTGGGAGAGAATGTCCCTTTGGATGAGTCAGTCCCTTGAGGATCCAAGAACGAACAAATCATGGCGCCTCGGCGGGCGCGATGCGCGCCACGGCGCCGGGGGGATTCTCGCTCATCGAGTTGATGCTGGCGATGACCATTCTCGGGCTCGGCCTGGTCATGGTCGCCACGATGTTTCCCGTGGCGTGGACCCGGGCACGCACGATGGCCGAGTTCACGACGCAAGAGAACGTCACGAAGTCGGCCGAGGTCATTTTGCAACAGATCGCCCGGGTGGATGATGGCGACGACACCAACACTCTAACGGGAAGCTTCGCAGGCACCATCCTCTATTACCCGCTCGCCGGTGTGGAGCAGGTGTTGTTCAAAATTGAGAGACAGCAGCGTGTTCACGCTTTGTACATGGAAAACATGACGGTTGACGCCCCGCGAAGGATGATCCCCGACAGGCTTACCCCGGATGCTTCAAATAATTTCGCGCCTTGGCGTCTGGAACTCAAGAACGATCCGATGGAACTCACACTCATAAACGATGCCTTGCTGCCCATGACGGGGTTCTATCAATCCACATTCGGCACGGCCCAGATCAGCCTCGAGCAACGCGTCTATCCGCCGTTACCCAGACGCGACTTCGCGACGATCGACCTGGCTGGATTGATTACCGGCGTTGATGCGGATTGGGAAGAAGAACTTGATCGACGAAGATACGCATGGGCGATCCTCCATCGATTTCGCCACGAACCGACTGATCCCGGGAGCTTCACGCCGGCGAAATACCAGGCACTGGCCGCCGAACCGCGGGATCTCGATATCTATTACGTCACCCTAAGGCGATCGCGTCCGACCAATCGCTACGCCGTGCAGGACCCGACTGCCACCATGGTGCCGTTTCCCATCGCCCAACCTGCGGGTTCTCCGCCGCCCGCCCGTGGTTTGCTTCAGGTCAATCCCCCTGCCGCGTTACCGCCCGCCGACGACCTGGTACTACCGGTCCCCTGGCGCATACAGGTTAGGTTCCCCGGTACGCTCGCAGGGGCGAATGAATGCGACGTCTCGCTAGAAGCTTGCAATGACAATAATCCTTGTCCTATGGGCGAAACATGCGTGCTCGGGGCTGGCGCCACCGGCGTACCGACTGAGATCGAGGTCAACTGGGATGCGGGCGTATCGGCCCCTTTCGTCATGGAGATGTTTACCAGGGGCACACCGTTCATTGACGAGGCGAGCGGTAAAATCTATCGCGTGGCCCGCCGTCGGCTCGCGGGCAAAAATGACGAGAAAGCAATTCTCACGCTGGATCGCGAGGTGCTCATCGAAGACATAGACGACGGCTTCTGGGACGACACTCCGGGCAGTATCGCGAATCAACACGGCGACCTGTTCCTCATCAACGAAGAACTGATTCGCTCGGTGTGGGTCTTCCCCCCACCCGTCGAGCGTGATCGGGACGGGAATGGCGAGCCCATTTTCAGCGGCAAACAGCCGGTTGTGGGTATCAATGTCCGCACGCTCACGGTCCACCCCTAGCGACCCAAAATGACCGACAGGAAAGCCGGTTCCACGCCGGACGTCAGCCGTTTTCGCCCTCATCGTCCTATATTATCAGATCGCCACGCGCCTCATTTCGTCTCCACAAAGCGATCTTCCCCGCTGGACCGACACCTGTACGACGCCATAATAAGACCGGTCCGCGTTAGTTGGAAAACGAGTCCGGTAGTAATACCGTTCAAGACGAAAAATGCGTAAGTCGTTTGAAATAAAAGAGTTACGGAAATTCCCTATCCGCATGACGCGGCAAACGCCGGCCTTCTCGTTGGTCGAGCTCATCGTGTCCATGGGGATTCTCATGCTCATGCTCGCGCTCGCGGGGCAGGTCATGAGCCTCACCGTCCGCTCGACCGGACAGGCCAAAGCGCTTACCGAGATCAGCCAGGCCCTTCGCATTCTTGAGACAACGCTGCGCGAAGACCTTCGCTACGTAAAGGCGGGTGAGAACCTACTGTTGATCCAGGGCAATCCGATCGACGCCTACTGGTCAACCGCAGGGAAAGAGGCCGATAACAACGCCCTCCCGGGTGACGGTTTTCCCCTGCGCGACGAGAAGCCTCGGGCGGACATCTTGATGTTCTTCACCTCTCGCCAGGCTTCCAACTACGTGAAGTACAATTATCCCCTCACTCCTGCGATGTCGGGCAAGGCTGTGACTTCCGGCGTTCAGCAAGTCGTTTACGGGCACGCAAACTTGGTCGATTTGGATGCCAACGGCAACATTCACGGAACGTATCCCGCTGACTACATCACGTTTCCGGAAGACGACCTGACCCCGTACCCGGTACCGGCGGACGAGTGGCATCTCGCACGCCGCGTG
>JADFIX010000599.1 GCA_022566435.1 Planctomycetota bacterium | reverse complement strand
TGAAGCCGGCCTCTTCGACCGCCTCGTCGTGGCCGCTCTGGACAGTAAAGCCGTTACCTACAAGGAGTTAACCGCCGGAGCGACGTAGAGAATCAGAAAGGCAGTTTGCTCAATGTTGATCCGTCCGATGTCCCTGTATTTCTCTGTATTTACTCACGATCTTTCGTTAGAATGGTCGTTCAACGCTTGAACCGAGGAGAACGACATGAAACAGATTGGTTTCATCCTGCCAATACTGGCTTGCGGGTGCGTACAAGTTACCGTGCCGCCATCCGACGCGGCAAGCGGTTCGCCGAGTGGATCGCCCCTGTCGTCTGGAATCTACCGCGGAACGACGTTCTGCGAGTTCGAAGCTGAAGAGAACGGCCAGACAGCCACGTTGACTGAGGAAACTAGTGAAGTGTTGGTAATCAGCGAATCCGGGATACCAATGCGAAACGGTCAAGAGGAATACGACGGCCGAACCGAACGAGACTCCTTTTCTGGAATCGACTTCATCGCAAGAGTTGCTGGCGTGTCCGTCTTCCCCAACGGAGTGAACATAATTACGGTGGGCGACGCAACGACTGAGGGCGCAAGGCTGAGCTTCCGGGAAGAGGCCGTGTATCGGCCCCTTCGTAACGGCCAAATCGAATGGACTAGCGATCTGTTCATGGCGTTTAATGCCGATACGGAGAGCTTCAGTGCGGCCGGGATTTGTACAGGTATTTTCTCTCAGTAGCCGCACACTAGACACACCGCAATGGGTCGCCATCTCGACCACACCCTTACGCGGCACCCTCAGCAGGGCTCACGTGAGTCTCGCTTCCGCTTACCGTCGCGTCGTCGGTAGTCGGCTCTTCAAAACGGTCGTATTGTTCGGCGACAATGCCGTCGAGCGTCGAGTTCGCCGTCCCGCGATTGATAACGCACTTCAAATACCGCTCGCGCGGCGCATAAACGTCCACCGTCGTCAGCTTGTTATCGTCGCTGTCTGCAACCGAGACTTTCGTGCCCGTCAGGGCCGTGTAGGGATCGACGAATCGTCCCGTCTGCCATGATCGGCGACGTGAAGGGTTCACCTTGACCGCGAAGCGTTGGAGGTGATGCCCTGTCACCCGCTTCGCTGAGGCCATCGCCATCCGCGCCTCGGCTTGACTTTGTCATTCAGTTCCAAGGCCATGTTGCTCATATGTTGCCCAAGAATCGGCAGACGGCTGTCTTTGATTGGCATACGATTGGCAAGAAACGTGCAGAATACGCTACTGGAACCGGCGTTTTCAACTGCGCCCGGCAGGACTCGAACCTGCGACCCCCGGTTTAGGAAACCGGTGCTCTATCCAACTGAGCTACGAGCGCCAATAGATGACCGTCCACCAATCGTCGTCTCCGACGCACATGGACGGACCGAAGGATCACGTCGCCTACATATCCGACCCTGCGCCTAGCCTTTCGCGAGGACCGTGGCCGACACCGCGGCGGCAAACGTACCACGGTAGTCGCGATCTTATAACCGCCAACGCCCATGATTGCACGCGACGGGTTGGCAAGGCGGGGTCGACACAGCCCGGGCGGTGGTGACCGACCGGTTGGAGACGTGGCCCGAAGCACCGGAGCGCCCAAATGCGTCGAGACTCGTACTTTTCGGCCTCAATCGTTCGACCGTCGCTATTGACTCAACGGGGAAATCTCGGCGAGGAAGAATATGGCGTCTGTTTGCTTGGTCAGCGTGCCGATTTCGTGCCAGGCGAAGTAACTGTAGCGCGGTTTGCAATCGATGCAGCGCTGCCCGGGGTCTTCGGACTTTTGAGCGCTCTTGTTCGACCGGGGGATCGTTGGGGTTCGAATGGCGGATTTGCGCAGAAAAAAACCGCCATGACAATTTCGCAGATACCGGTTCTTGTAAGAAGTCGTGCCGGCATTGTGCCGATGCGCGGTGCCGGACCTCCGCGCGCGATACGTGCCGGCCGCCTGATGCGTCAGTGTAGCCGCATACCTGCATCATCGCCGGCAAAGACGTGTATGTGTGCCAGGTCGATTCGCAAACGTACTTCTTCGTCGATACGGAAATTATCGGTCGACGAAATCCTCGACACGAACATGCTCTCGCCGGGCCCGACCAGATGCACAAGTGCGCAATCTCCCAGCGGCTCGACCACTTGTACCCTGCACGCTACCTCGGCAAAAATATTCGAGTGCGCCACCGTCTCGTCAATCGGCCCGACCTTACTGTATAGCGTCAAGTGCTCGGGGCGTACGCCGATCGAAACAGCGCGGTGATCGTGAGCCCGTAGGCGCTGATCGAGTTCGGTGGGAAATACGAAGCGAACGTGCTCGTTTTCGAAAGCTGTTTCCTGTCCGTCGCGCTTCAACTGTCCGTTCAGTATGTTGATCGTCGGCGTGCCGATGAACTCGGCCACGAAACGATTGGCGGGAAACCGATAGACATCGAGCGGCGCGCCTTGTTGTTGGATGCGTCCCTCGTTCATGATGACCAGGGTCTGTCCCAGCGTCATGGCCTCTTCCTGGTCGTGCGTCACGTAGACCATGGTCGCGCGAAGTTTCTGCTGAAGGCTCTTGATTTCGGTTCGCATTTGCAAGCGCAAATTGGCATCCAGATTGGAGAGTGGTTCGTCGAACAGAAAGACTTTCGGATTGCGCACGATGGCCCGGCCGACCGCCACGCGCCGGCACTCGCCCCCCGACAGCGCCGCAGGCTTTCGCCGCAGCAAATGGGCGAGGCCCAACATGTCGGCGACGCCTCTGATCTTTTTCTCGATTTCGCTCTTTGGGACGCGGCGCATCTTCAAACCAAAGGCCATGTTTTGAAAAACGGTCATATGCGGATAGAGCGCGTTATCCTGAAAGACCATGGCGATGTCTCGGTCATTCGGCGCGACGCCGGCCATATCGCGACCCTCGATGCGAATGACGCCGGCACTTACCTGCTCGAGGCCGGCGATCATTCTAAGCGTGGTCGACTTTCCGCATCCCGATGGGCCGACAAGTACGACGAATTCCTCCTCATGCACTTCCAAACTCACATCGTCGACAGCATGCACCGCCCCCTCACGAGAGTTGTATATCTTAGACACGTTTTCGAGCGTTACCGATGCCACGGATCAGGCGTCTCCTTCCAGCACACATCTTGGACGTTGACGACGTGCAAAGATACAGGAACACGCCCCCATCGTCACACTCGACGGCACCGTCGCAATCGAAGTCGGCCGGGCGGCACGCCGGATTCACCCCAGCGAGTCGCTCAAGGACCGCCCATGCCGTGTCGGCGCAACCGCGCACGCCAGCGCCGAGTTCGGGCGGTCCGAATCAAACGCCAAAGACCACGCCCGTCGCACGGCACGCGGCTAAGAGTGGATCGTCCGGCAAAATTAGCTTCTGCTGATCGGCCACCTCGGCGATGGACACGCTGGTCAGCTCTCCGTGTTGCATGGCGACCATGCGGTTGTGTGCGCCCTCTGACAACAGCTTGACCGCCTCGTGACCGAATAGTGTCGCCAGGACGCGATCGCGCGCGGTCGGCTTTCCACCGCGCTGGATGTGGCCGAGGATGGTCGTACGACATTCAAGTCCGGTTCCCTCGGCCACTTGTTCGTTGATGACTTCGCTGACCCCTCCGAGACGGATGGCATCTGGTGATTCGTGAACCACTCGATCGACGACCACCTCACCGCCGATCGGCTTGGCACCTTCGGAGACGGCGACTAGGGTATAGGCCTTGCCGCGCTGGCTGCGGTCGAGGCACCGGGCACAGACCTTCTCGATGTCGAAGGGAATTTCGGGGATGAGAATGACATCCGCACCGCTGGCCGCCCCGGCGTGAAGGGTAATCCAACCGGC
>JADFIX010000598.1 GCA_022566435.1 Planctomycetota bacterium | reverse complement strand
TGCGTTTGGTTCGGCGGGCGCAAATCGTACTGTTGGCCGCCGGGGATCAACAGAACATCGAGATTGCCGAGCAACTCGGCATCGAACGGACCATCGTGGGCCGTTGGCGCCGACGCTTCGTCGCACGGGGTTTGGCCGGGCTGGAGAAAGACGCGCCGCGCGGTGGCCGACCCGCCAACACGGCGTTGGCTCGAAAGATCGTGGAACACACGACCCGCTGCAAACCGTCGAACGCCACCCACTGGAGCACGAACAGCCTGGCCAAAGTGTTGGGCACCAGCCGATCGACGGTGTCGCGGGTCTGGCGAGCGAACGGCCTGAAGCCGCATCTGGTGCGGACGTTCAAGGTCAGCAACGATCCGCGGTTTGTTCAGAAACTGATCGACGTGGTGGGCCTCTACCTGGACCCGACTAGGTAGCGTACACCACGCGTGTGCTGGTCAGCATCGCAGAAGTATCCTGGCGGTTCGCGCTTCCAACCAGGAGCGTGTCGACGCGTCCAAGCAGATACCGGTCTTATCCGATCTCACGCGGCGCGCAGACTTCGTTCGGACTCTACCACCACCAAACTCGTGATCGATGTAAGGGTCACACGGTTACGGCGAGGGTAGCACGTTTGTGTCGACCGGTCGATTTTCGAAGGCGAACCCGCATCATCTTTCGATACTCCCGTAGCTCGTCCATCCCAGCGCATGTCCGGCAACAATCGAAGTACCCGCAAGCATTTGCAGAATATGGGACGAACCGCCGGCGCGTTGGATCAACACAGCGCCTATATAAAAAGATGAAGTCGAACCGGTCGCCGGTTCTTATCGGGTGAAGTTTTTTCCGTCAAATCGAAGTACGAATTCACAAACGCTTGTAGAACGCGGTCGTTCATCGAGCCGACATATCCATGGGAGATTGGGGTTCCGCCCAAACAGATTGTGGGGTAGCGCCCGCCTGAGGCAACAGGCCTCGTACAAGTTGTCCGCGCAGTGTGGAGTCAAAATGACGCGCGTCGAAGGATTAGCCTCAATACTGTTGGAACAAGCCGTGGAAATCGGCGAACCGGACACCTATGCGGGCAAACGGGCGTGGACACGCTATCGCCTCGGGATGCGCGTGGAGGCGACCACGGATCCGACCCGACCGAGCGCATCTTGGCACGTCAATATTCACAATGTGTCCGGCGGCGGCATCGCGTTCTGGTCGACTGCGCATCTCCCGAACGCGTTGGCTGTGTGGATTCGGGACTGCGTCGAAAATGAGAAGCCACGTTGGCTCAAGGGGCGCGTGGCGCACTGTACCGTGGGTTTGCGTGGGCATCTCATCGGCGTGGAACTTGACGAAAAGACTCCGCCGGACTCCCATGAACCGCCGCTTTTGAAACACGCCGACACAGAGACAGACTCCGTCGTGGAAGAGTTCGTGCCAGTGGCCAAGTCCGGACGTCTGGAGACCTTACAGACCAAGTGCATCTACGCCACGATCATCGCGGTCAGCGCGTCGATCGCGATTACGTACTTACTGTCGCAAAACCTCTTTCCGACGCTCGGCCGCGAAGTGTCCAGTATCATCGCCATCACCACCGCGCTGCTGACGGGCGGGATGTGCGGTTGGGTGATTGCGCGGAGCGAAGCCCGGTTTTTGCGCGAACTTCATTTGGCCATACGGGGTATGGCTTCAGGGCAACTCGATTCGCGCACGGTCATCGAAGCGCCCTGCAGCGAACTCGCGGCCATCGGGCGGGCTTTCAACGACCTTCGGGCGCGATGGAAGCAGCGTGAACAGGGAGAGCGCATCCAGCGTCAGAAACTCGAAGAGCTGTCGCAAATCAAGACGAACATTCTGTCCATCGTATCTCACGATTTGCGAACACCGCTAACGTCGATCTTGATGTACACCAACATGTTGCTGGAGGCGAGAGACGATCTGACCGAAAAAGAGCGCCAAGGCTTTCTCAACATTATCAGCGAGGAATGCAATCGCCTCGCGCGGCTTGTGGACGACATTCTGGAGGTCCAGCGCCTGGAATCCGACGCCGTCCGGATCGAGACGGTGTCGTGTGACCTGGCGCCGACGATCGAGAACTGCGTACGCGTGTTTCAACCGCTCGCCGAAACTGAAAACATGACACTTACTTTGAGTTGCCCGGAGACGCTGCCGCCTGTGCCGGCGGACGCCGACAAAATGTCGCAGGTGGTGAACAATCTGATTGCCAATGCGTTGAAATATACGCCGTCCGGAGGCTCCGTTCACGTCAGTGCGGCTATGCGAGGGAAGGAGTTGCTCATTTCGGTGGCCGACAACGGACCCGGGATTCCACGTGACAAGTGGGACCATATTTTCGAACGGTTCGCCCAGGCCACGGACCTCAATGCCGGCGAAGTCGCCGGTGTGGGCCTCGGGCTCTACATCGTGCGGTGTATCGTGCAAGGCCATGGCGGCACCACTTGGGTCGATAGCAAAGTCGGCGAAGGATCCGCCTTTTATGTGGCCTTGCCACTCGAAGGCGAGCCGATTTTGATGCCATCGGGACCCACGGAGGGCGTCATTCATGCGAACTGCAAAGTGATTGCATGCGATGCGGATCCTGAACTAGCGGCGACCCTGTCGCACACATTGAGAGCCCACGGGTTCGACGTCCGGACCGCACATTCGGGGCGGCGGCTTTTGCAGCATTTGGAACAAGGGGATGTGGATGTGGTGATCACAGACGTCCTCATGCCGGATATGAACTCGGCCGAGTTGCTGGACGGGCTACACAGTTTTCCCGGTCGCACGTTTCGGACGATTATTCATAGCTATGAAGGCGATGCCGAGGGCTATGGTCGCCGCGGCGTAGACGTTTTCCTGAAACGTCCGGTGTCGCGTGAGGAACTGATTGAGGCCGTCATTGTGGCCATGCGCCGCGGCTCCCTCGCCGGCTCCACGGCGATTGTCGTAGAGGACGAACAGTTAGATGTCAAACGTTTGTGTGGTCTGTTGAATGATGCCGGACACATGACGATGGTGGCGGGCGACGTGTCGGAAGCGACGGTGCTTTCCAGAAAGTATTCGGGCGACATCACCATCATGTCGGGCGAGGTGGCGATGAATCATCGTGCGGAACTACTGAACTTGATACGCCACTCCAACGACAGGGCGCAGCTCGTCGTACTTTCGAATTCGGACCGCAAATCCTACAAGGATTTGCAAGAGAGCTTTGGCGCCGTGCTGGTCGCTTACACGCCCGGGCGGGAAGAGGCCGTCGTCGACGTCGTGCACAGTCTGAAAGGGGCGCAGAAAGAGGAGGCCCGCGTATGAATCGAATTATCGTTTGTGATGACGAGCCCCACATCGTGGAGGGCTTACGTTTCCTGCTTCGATCACCCGATCGAGAAATCGTGGTCACCTATTCCGGCGAAGATGCCCTGAAGCGTCTCGACGAACAGCGTCCGGATTTACTGATCATCGATATCATGATGCCGGGTATGAGCGGGTTGGAGGTCGTCTCCACGCTTCGCGCCGATCCGGCGACCAAGGATCTGCCGATCATCATCATCACCGCAAAGGGGCAGGCGCGTGACGCCACGATGGCGCAGGAAATCTGGAATGCGATGGTGGTGGCCAAGCCCTTTCAGCCGCAAGAACTACGTCAAATGGTCACCTCGACATTGGAGCAAGGGGCATGTCCACAGCCGAAATCCGTCTAACGCCTCCCAGTGCACTGGATGAATTCGTCTGCGCAGGACCGGTGAACGATGCGCTGAGGCGAATTTGTGCGCTGGTCGACGCGGAGCTGGTCATCGAGCCGCAAAGCGCCGGGCGCGACCTATCCACGGACTCGATCGAGGGCCGAGACCATTTTACCATTG
>JADFIX010000597.1:1898-3850 GCA_022566435.1 Planctomycetota bacterium | reverse complement strand
CTAAGTCCTCACTACAACGGGATTCGAGATTCGGACTACGCCTGACGATAGCGCCACTGCCGATTCACACCCCGTTTCACCCCGAAAATTGCCTCGAATTTTTCCAAACTGCGCAACCCGGGCTAAGAGGCAGAAAAGCTTGACAGCGAGCACCGAACAGGGCGGCATCGCGAATCCTTGCACCCACGGGAATAGGATGAACAGGATTATCGCGCAAGAACCGAGAGCCCAAATTCTGATTACATCGCCGAACTCCGCCCGAAACTGATGGAACGGGTCGGTTATCGCCTGCCTGGCAGACGCCGCTACCACGACCCTCATTCCGAGCAGCCAAATCGCCAGCCACAACGCAAACAACCCCAATCCGAATAGGATGGCCCTGGGGACCGTCTCACCCAGACGAACCACGCTTCCGGCTTCGAGTGCCGCCGCGGAAAGCAACGACATGAGGAAACAAGAGGCGAAACCACCATACTTTCTAAGGGCATTCATGACTGATTACCAGCACCAGGGAGAGCCCCACAGCCAAGTGCTACCGCAAATGATCACCACCACGACGGCAGCGATGGCAAGGCCCAGCGGGTAGATCGCGCTCGCCCCGACAGCGTCGAACTGGATGACGTTCCGTCGGGCAAAGCCCAGCCTACCTGGCTCAGTCCCTCACGCCACCCTTCGGAACGCGTTGGGGCACACGGGCAAACAAGTTTGCCCGTGCCGCCCGTCCGTTCCATCGAAACACAGATCATCCCGTCGCCGCTGCGTTCAGATCATCTGACGCGGTTTTCCCCTTGCTTTCGCGTAAAGTATTCGGCTCCCCGGTGCGAGTTATCTGGGCACGCCTTTGAGCCCTGAGCGCCGTCCGCAGCCGGAGGACTGCCCACACGATTGAAACGCCGCCGCCCACACAGAAGAGACAGAAAAGCTTGAGCATGAGCACCGAACAGGGCGGCATCGCGAATCCTTGCACCCACGGGAACAGGATGAACAGGATTATCGCGCAGCTACCGAGCGCGCCGATCTTGAGTACATCACTAAGTTCCGCCCGTGATCGATCGACCGGGTCTGCGATCGGTTTCTTGTCCCTGGCCCACATTGCTGCCATCCCTCGGAATAGGGGCAGCCAAATCGCCATCCACAACGCAAACAGTCCCAATCCGAACAGGATGGCCCTGGGAACCGTCTCATTGAGCCGGACCACGGCGCTGACTTCGAGTGCCGCCGCCGGGAGCAAGCAAAAAAAGAGAACACAAAAGACCAATATGCCGTTCTTCTTGGTGGAGAACTTCATAACTGATTACCAGCACCATCCCCAGGGGTTCAACATGCTACCAACATAACAAATGATGCCCACCACGACGACAGCAATGAGAAGGCCAGCCACGAACCACCCAAGTACCGAGCGCTCTCCGCCGTCCAAGCCCTGGAAACCGATGGTTGCAGCGACGGCCTCCCAAAACTCGTCCGCTGACGCCCTGCCTTGCACCGTGATCTCCACGCTATCAATATCGACGATTTCGGTCAGAGTCAGAGAGCTTTCCGTCCCTGAATTCCCGGGGGCCGGCGACGTCAAGGTACTGGTAACAATCAGGCGCCCGGTTCCGTCACGTTCCACCGTCTGATCGAACTCCGCATCGGGCGTCGTAATGGAAATGGCCATCCGGTCGAAACTGGTGGTGGAGGTCAGGGTGGCGACGCTCTGGCCAGCGTCAAAGAGATCGGCCTCCAGCGTCACCTGCTACGGTGATTGGCCCCACTCCGGATTTTCGGAGACGGTCATGTTCCTAAGTTCGAGTCCCAGCCAAGAGGCGGTATTCTTGTCGGCATCGAACGAAAAGATATCGTCCAATATGTCCGCCGGGGCGGCACGCATGACGTCCGACCCAATCGAAGTAGACGGAGCAAGGGCCTGCTGCGCTGCCGTGACCGGCAAGCCCGGGCCGAGCACTATGGTA
>JADFIX010000597.1:0-1888 GCA_022566435.1 Planctomycetota bacterium | reverse complement strand
GGTACCGTCGAAAAGTACGATGGCATCCGCGGGGGCATCCCCAGGCTGGGCGCCGGGGGCGACGATCGCCGGCGCTTCACGGCGGGTATGGTGCACTTGCCAGGCGTGGCGTTCGTCCGGGGGATCTCCGTAGAGCTCGGCGAAGGTGCTTGTCGCGATCATAGAGAGCGCGCAAAGGATGGCAACGGAGGTTGTCGTCTTCATTTCATTTCTCCTAAAACTGTGCGTATCTGTTTACCGTCTTTTCCCTGTCGCGAACAACATTCTTCGGCCGAGAACACATCTACAACCCGATTAATCGCCGAACACGAGTCACGTTTCGCTTTCGCTTCAAGCCCGGCGAATACGGATTCAGCCGAAGAAATGGCGATCGGGCAAAGTAATGAGATACCCTTTCAATCAGAATGGCTACTAGTCAATAGATCACGATCCACAGCTCTGACCGATAATAAGAGTATACACCCCGAATTCATCGCAGGCAAGAAATACCTACAAGAATAAGAAGCCTTAGCGGCGAATTTGATGCATATGCAAAATAAGAGAGTGTCACTTAGGCTACACAGACTACATTGATGTTAACTGTATAGCCTACATCAGTCGAGTCGGCGATGATGAGATGTGAGTACGGCACGTCATGCACTGTAATCGAACGGTCCAATATGTACGGGCGTTCTCGCGCATCGAGCGCCCATGAAGAGCGCCGGTTCGCACCGTTCACGGCTACGCCGGTTGTAACCCGTGCACTCGCCGCAAAAACCGTAGCATACGATCAAACAGCATCGCCGCGTCCGGTTCGTGAGGGAGCACGTGACCGGACTCCGGGCAATCGACGAACTCCGCCTCGGGCGGACCCAGCGACGCACACAGGGATTTCGTGGATGTGAAGTCCACATACGGATCGCGCCGGCCGCAGGCGACCATGACCGGAATCCTCAATTCAGCCAAACGGCGACGGACGTTCGTACCGAGTGCGTGCAGATGGCTGAGCGATACCAGTGGGTAGCGATCGTAGCTGAAGAGTTGGTTCGCACGGTGGTGGTCGAGAGACCGCCGGCTCTTCTCGATGTAGGGCACGATTCCACGAAGTAGACGCACGAACAACGCCTTGCCCGGCGACAGTGCGAACACCGGTGACAACATGACCACCGATGAAACGCGGTCGTCGGACAGCGCGGCTGAAGCGGCCAGCACCGCGCCCATGGAAACGCCCACGACACTTACTTTTCGGCATCGAATGCCCAGTCTATCGACTTCCGCGCTCACCACGTGTTGCCATTCTCGCGGATCGGTTCGTGCAAGAACCTCGGGTGACCGCCCATGCCCGGGTAGCAAGGGTCCGGAAAGCGTAAGACTCGGCTCGTTTTCATGCAGAAACGCGGCAATCGGTTTGATCTCGGTGGGTGAGGCGGTCAATCCGTGAATCAGAACCACACCGCCGCCGGCGCCGCTTCCAGCACGGCCGCTGCCTTCTCGTAGTCCTGCTCGATCCGCAACAGGTGGTAGTAGCCGTCATGAACGCCGTTGACGATCCACGACTCGCGATTCGGATGACGGGCCACCAGCCTTTCGTACACCGCACGGCACTCGTCATAGCGAAGCTGTCGCGAAAGCGTATAGGCCAGCAGCGCCTCCCCGTCGACCGGAATCGGGCCCAGCTTCTGCGCCGCTTCGATCTGCTCCATCACCTTGTTGTATTCAAACGCCCGCCAAAAGCTCCCCGCCAGCTCGAGTCGGGTCGCCGCGTTGTCGCCGTGGGCGGCCAACAGCTCGGTCAACGCCTCGCGAAACGCCTCGGGCGAGGCCTGTCCGGCCGAATGGCTGAGCAGCGCCGCACATCGTCCCACGACGGCGGGCGGACCGGCCGCGCTCCGCAACGCCTCCAGTTGCA
>JADFIX010000596.1 GCA_022566435.1 Planctomycetota bacterium | reverse complement strand
CACCGCTAAGCATTTCCCCGTGCAGCAGACCGCTCACGCCACGTACCGAGAGGTCCTGGAGCGGCGGGCTCGCGAGAATCAAGTCGACTTCGTCGAAGGAGTCGCCATCGCGCTCACTCCGATCGCGTTCTACGAGGTCGTGATGGCCAAGGCGTTCCGCACCCTGGTGGACGATCGTGCAAAATATCTCAACACCCGGCAAACCGCGCTATTCGACAAAGGTCGAGGTCTGTACGGCATCGATCTCGCTCGTGACTCGATATCCGAGCGTGGCCGGGCCGTGCTTGTCGAAGGTTATACGGACTGTATCGCGGCGCACCAAGCCGGTTTCACCGAAACGGTGGCGACGCTGGGTACGGCGTTGACAGACACGCAAGTCGATCTTCTTCGCCGCTACGCGGATGAGTTGATTTTACTTTTTGATTCAGATGCCGCCGGCGAGGAGGCGGCCAATCGCGCGATACGCGTCGCCCTACCGCGATGCATGTCGACCCGCCTGGCGCGGATACCGGACGGTAAGGATCCGAGCGATTTTCTCGGTACTGCCAAGCCGGAGGCATTTTCGGACGTATTGAACGGCGCGAGCGACGCGCTAGAATTCAGGTGGCTTCGTACGCTGGACCGACTTGCCGGCAGCGGGTCGGATGCCGGCAGACGAGACGCGGTACTCGATTTCTTGCGTGTTGTCGCGGAAGCACTGGAAGCGGGGGCGGTGGATGAGATACAGCGCGGCTTGCTTGTGAATCAGGTGGCCCACGTACTGAATCTCGACGGACGGGAGGTGCATCGTTTGCTTTCCCGTCTTCGCCCGAAACGTAGCGGCTCGCCCGGTGTCGAGTCGGCCCAGAGAGTCGACTCGTCCGGTAGCCCGCAGGGTGAACTGCAATGTGCATGGGTCACCTTGCTCGAAGTCGTGCTTGCCGAGCCCGGTGCGCTTTGCGAGGTCGACTCTGTGCCCGATCCGGGGGGCGTGGCGAGCGCATGCGATCGCCGGCTTGCCGGTGTCGTGTTGGCATTACGAGAACAGCTTGGCGAGTTTCGTCTTGCGGATGTGCTCGCACGCTGCGCCGACGCCGAAGATGTCGAACGGGCCACGGAACTGGCACGCCGCGGTGCGGAACGAGGAAATTACGCGGACACTCTCCGGTTGGCCCTGCTGCGCATTCATCGAGCGACCGCGGAGAGGGAGTCTGACCGTAGCAGAGCGAAGCTTTTGGATGCCCCGAATTCGGGGGCATCGGACCGGAAAACAAAAGAGGGGTTGGCGGCCGTCCAGGATGGTGGCGTGCACCGCCGCCATTTTTTGCCGCGGCATTTGGTCGGGCGGGCGATCGAGGACCCCGTATCCATCGTAGCGGATAATCCCCAGGATCTTGGAAGTGTGGAGCACCCATGATTGAAGTAGCACGACAACCAATTACCGTATCGACGACCATCGAGGCCGCGGTCGAGGATCTCGTCATTCGCGGCAAAGCGCGCGGTTTCGTCACGTGGGAGGAAATGAACGAAACCCTCCCGGACAACGCGATCGATCCGTCTAAGCTCGAACTCATTCTCCTTCGACTCGAAGAGGAAAAAATCGAGACGCTCGACGAAATCGACGCTCGACGATATACGTCGAAGAAGAAAACGCGCGGGAGCAAAGCGCCGACCACCGTGGACGAGTCGCACCTCGACGAACCTCCGACGGAGAAGCAGCCCGGGCTGCAGGCGCTCGCCGATCAGGCCGGCGTCAAGCGCATCGACGATCCGGTCCGTATGTACCTCACGCAGATGGGCGAAATCCCGCTACTCACGCGCCCAGAGGAGATCCGTCTGGCGAAGAAGATCGAATTGACGCGGATGGCGTTCCGGCAGAAGGTGCTGGAGAGTGATTATTGCGCCGGTCTGGCGGTGGACATTCTCCAGCAAGTCCACGACAGTCGGCTCCCCTTCGATCGCACCATGAAGATTTCCACGTCGGAGCACGCGGCGAAGAATCGAATCAGCACCCGCATCCCCGTCAATCTCGAAACGGTCCGCACGCTGCTCGCGAGAAACGAAGAGGATTGGAATTCGCTTCATGGTTCGCGCATCGGTGTGACCGTACGTCGCGAGACCGAACGAAGAGTGCGCGAGCGACGCAGAAAAAACTCCAAATTGATCGAGGAACTATCGCTGCGCACCAGCCGTATCCAGCCGCTTATGAAACGACTCCGCGGTCTCCATCGAAAAATGGTCGAACTTCAGCGACGCCTCGCGGCCCAGGAAAAACGGCTGACCATGCCGGAGGAAGACTTCCTGGCCATGAAGGATGAGTTGGCGGGTCTCGAATCGCTGGCCCTCGAAACGTCGGTTCCCCTCGGCGAACGGCTGCGATCCATTCAACGCGTATTCACTGAATACGAAGACGCCAAGCGGAATCTTTCCGGCGGGAACCTGCGGCTCGTGGTGAGCATCGCCAAGAAGTATCGCAATCGCGGATTGAGTTTCCTGGACATCATCCAGGAGGGAAACACGGGTCTCATGCGGGCCGTCGACAAGTATGAATACAAGCGAGGCTACAAGTTCAGTACGTACGCGACTTGGTGGATTCGTCAGGCCATCACCCGGGCCATCGCCGATCACGCGCGAACGATCCGCATCCCGGTCCACATGATCGAGACGATGAGCCGTCTGCGCAATATCAGCAAAGAGCTTCTGCAAGACATGGGTCGCGAACCGACGATCGACGAGATCGCCAAGAAAGCGAAAATGCCGGTGAGCGAAGCCCGCCGGGTGTTGAAGATTTCGCGCCATCCGATTTCGCTCGATCGTCCGGTGGGTGAAAGCGAAGATTCTTACTTCGGCGATTTCATCGAGGACGACACCGCGGACTCGCCGGTCACCACGGCCGGCGGCGACATGCTCAAAGACCGCATCGAAGAGGTGCTCAAGACGCTGACCTACCGCGAGCGGGAGATCATCAAGCTGCGCTACGGGATCGGCGACGGCTACACCTACACCCTCGAAGAGGTCGGCAAGATCTTCAAGGTCACGCGCGAGCGCGTGCGACAGGTCGAGGCCAAGGCCATTCGCAAATTGCAGCATCCAGTCCGCGCGCGTAAGCTGGAAGGCTTCCTCGAAAACCTGACGCCGGAACCGACGCCGGTGTAAAGACTTGCGGAACCGTAGACAGCGGATTGGCAGGTCCATTGCGCGTGCGGGGTCGAGACCCGACCCTCAGAAGAAAACTCACGGTGAACCCCGCGGCCGCCACTTCTTTGACGGCCGTTTTTCGTACCGGGTGAATTTCGATCACGCGTCGTCCCTGCGGCGTAGCGCGACGAGATTAGCTCGAAGACATTCAGACGCTGTGGCGCCCCCTAACGAAGAATCTCGCCGCGCGGTTCGCTTTCCTCGGCCACCCCTTTCCCGCCCGGCTATCGTTCGTTTCAGTCCTGATCTTCGACCAGATATTTCCGTTGAGACACAAGTACTTGGGATTTCTGGATCTGGTCGGGCGGCAAAATATCCTCGCGCTAAATTTCAATCTTTCCGCGTGGCCCGTGCCCAAGAAAGTCAAAACCGCGATCGCCTAACTCGTTCTGGCTGCATGAAAACAAAGACGCCCTCTACGGTGCGGGGGGCGGCCCTGGGCGCCGCGATCCGACCGGTCACAGCGGGACGGACGTCGGGCACGAAATCGACATGACCGTGGTTTGGAAAATCGATCATCACCAGAATATAGTGCTCGGGTGGTCGCACTTTTTTCAAAGCGACTTTATCCAAGGTACCGGTAGCAGTGTGGATGCCGATTTGTTCTACTTGCAGCATGCGTTCAAGTTCTAGACTGGACCCGCGTGGGGGAACTGCGTACAAATGGAATCAC
>JADFIX010000595.1 GCA_022566435.1 Planctomycetota bacterium | reverse complement strand
AGCACCTCCAGTGCCCGCCGACTCTCGTGAATCGCCACGGCGGCCGTGCCCGCGTCGCCCGTCTCCCGCACGATGGCGGCAATCCGCTCGCCCATCGCCTCGCGCGCTTCCTGCAGCTCGGCAGATCCCTCGTCAAGCCCGTCCGTCGCGACGCGGTTTGCTAGCGATTGTTCTGCCGACTCGATGGCCGCCAGCGCCGATTCGACCGGCCCATGGGTGATGATTTCCGCTGCGGTGACGCCTCGGTCGTACGAACTTGCAATGCGAACGATATCTTCCTCGAAGGTCTCTTGTGCCGTCTTCTGGCCGGCGGCATGGGCCGCGGCGATGGATGCCGAGCGTGGATAGTAGCCCATCGCCCAAATCACAATCGTCACCGCGAAGATGATCGTGCCCGCCGATGTGCAGAACGCCTTGCCCTGCGCGTACGTGCGGTAAAGCACCGTGCGCACCGCAGGCCACTTGTAGGACGGCAGTTCCAAAAGAAAAGGTTGCCGCGGACCCTTTAGTGTGGTCCGCTTCAACAACAGCGCGACAAAGACGGCCACCACGACACCGATCGCGTACATGCTCAAGAGTACAAGAGCTTGCAGCCCGATCACGCCGCCGAGAAAAGATACGGCGGGTACGAATGCACTGATCAACAAGATGTAGACCGGCAGACGTGCGCTACAGCTCATCAGCGGCGCGACCACGATCGTCACCAGGCGATCGCGGCGGTCTTCGATTGTGCGGGCCGCCATGATGCCGGGTATGGCACAAGCGAAGGAGGACATCAACGGAATGAACGACTTACCGTTGAGTCCCAACAGCCCCATCCACCGATCGAGCAGGAACGCCGCCCGCGCCATGTAGCCGCAGTCTTCCAGGATCGCCAGGAGCAGAAAGAGGATCAGAATCTGTGGCAGAAATACTAGAACGGCGCCGACGCCTGCCACCAGCCCGTCGGCCAAGAGACTGCGAAACGCACCCGGCGGCACCCATGTCTCCACCGCCCGGCCCATCATATTGCACGCCGCGTCGATGGCATCCATGATCGGTACCGCCCACGAGTAGATGGATTGAAAACAGGCCCCCATCAAAATCACCAGGAAGAACAGCCCGAAAACGCGATGGGTGAGGAATCGATCCACGAGCTCGGTACGCGAATTCTGCCTTCCGCCCTGGGTGGTCACGGCCCGCTTGACGATGTCATCGATCAACGCATATCGCGTGCGGGCCTCCACCTCGACAACCGATTCACCGGCCGCCTTGATTCGATTTCTCCGCTCGGTCAGGTCGGCGATCAGCGTCTGGCCGATCTTTTCGCTGAACCTTCGCTCGTGAAATCCACCCACATCCAGCAATGTCTGAAGAAGTTCAATCCGGGAGGGCTGTCGTTCGACCCGACCGTCCGCGCGAGCGATAAAATCGTGCAAGCCGTCCAGCTCCGCGGTCACGCATTCCGGAAAAACGACATTCGTCGTCGATGGCTGCCCCCCCAGACCGTCGACAACGGCGGTGATAAGCGGATCGATCCCTTGCTGTTTCGTGGCGACGATCGGCACGACCGGAACCTGCAGGGCTTGGGCAAGAGCCTGAATATCGACATATTGCCCGGAAGATTCCGCCAGATCGATCATATTGAGCGCAACCACCACCGGAATGCCGATTTCGACGACTTGACTGACCAGAAAGAGATTACGGGCCAAATGGGAAGCATCCGCAACGATCAGCACCAGGTCAGGTTGCGCCGCACGCGCATGCTGCCCCATGAGGACGTCCAGTACGACGGCTTCGTCCGCGGAATTGGCCGACAAGGAGTATGCACCGGGAAGATCAACGATTTCGATCGGCGGGTGGTCCAGGGCGGAGCGGAGGTCTCCCGTCTTGCGATCCACCGTGACACCCGGGTAATTGCCCACGTGCTGGCGAAATCCGGTCAGAACGTTGAATAGCGTCGTTTTTCCGGTGTTAGGATTGCCGACCAGTGCGACAAGGTGGGTGCGACGATCGGCTTGCGGGCTCTCTGAAGAGGACATCGACTTCTCAATCGCGTAGGTGCCTCATGCGTGCGTGCCCGGGCCGGCGCCAAACGATCGGCCGAGAGACAAGCGTCGCACCGATGGAGTTGCGTTTTTGGTCGAACGAAACGGCGTCAGTCCGCCTCGAGTTGGATGTTGTTCTGATGACCCAGCCCGAGACCGACACACCGGCCACCGAGTCTGACCAAGCACGGCTCCCCCGGACGAATCATCGTGAGGTGCGCCCCGCGCACAAAACCCATATCCGCCAAACGCTTGGATGTTAGCCCTGCACCATCGATTGACGCAATCGTCCCTAGTTCGCCCGCCTCCAGCGCTGGAAGTGTGCTGATCATTACCGTGAGCCCCGTTTGCAAATGCCGCCGATATCGTTCGGCAGCAGGCCGCGTTCGTTCAACAATTGAGACGGTGTCTCTAAATCACTCCGGTTTCGCGGAATCCATGGAGGCTTCGCCGGCATACTCAGGACCCATCCTTGCCCGTTTCCCGTAGCTTTGTATAAGCGGACCGACCCGTCTTGGCACTTCTTGATTCCACAGCAGTCCACACGAATTATATCGGGACGCGGACTGGATACCAGGGTGCGCGGGAGTAAATTGAGACAAAATCTCAATTAGAAAACAGGGGAGAAGTATGACCGCGGACAGCGAAATACGTTATCGGACTAAACCCGTCTTGGCATCTTCGGAAAAAGACGCATTGTTGGGGTTACTTGGAACACTCGGATCGCCGCGCGCGGGGGACGGGCTACTCGCCGCTTTCTGCGTCGGGCATGAACGATTCCGCCGTGTCGCCCACAAGGGCTTCAAGCGCTGCCGCACTCAACACCGGCAGCAAGCCACTATTAATATACGAAGTCGTTCCGTCCACTAGAGCACTCTTGATTCGCGCCTCGCACGCGCCGAACACGCTGCCGCCACTTAGGGCGGCGGCCAAAGCCAACGCGACCCGTTGAGAACGTGTTCTGATGGATTGTTTCATGCGGCGCCTCCGGTTTCACGTTTTGAATCGCCACACTGGGCGAAATCGAGGACTCGGAAAAAGAATGGTTTTCATCCGCTGGAAATTGCCCTACTCGTCGTTGCTAACTTGGGATTCCAAGAAGCTCTGATAATTCACAAACGTATTCGGGCCGGTAAACTGATCCGGCTGTTCGAATCCCGGCAAGAGGAACGACTCGAGCTTGACCGTACCGACGCTCCCGCTGCTCCGCCCGCATCCGCAGCAGATCTCGCACCCGCCCCTCGTTGCGGGTTCGCCGGGCCTTGACGCCCTGGCGGATGAAAGCCTCCTCGCGATCCAGCTTCTTGTCGAAGCGCTCCGCCCGTACCGCTTCGGCCTCGAGCTCGGCACGGGAGCGCTGCAGGTAGGTGGCGTAGTCGCAGGCCCAGGACCTGAGACGGCCCCGATCGAGTTCGACGATGCGCGTGGCCAGCCGCTGCGTCAGGGCGCGGTCGTGGGTGACGAAGAGCAGGGCGCCCTCGAAGCGGGAGAGGAGGAACTCCTCCAGCCAGGCGATGGCGGCGATGTCCAGGTGGTTGGTCGGCTCGTCCAGCAGCAGCACGTCCGGCCCGCTGACGAGGGCTCTGGCCAGCAGAACGCGGCGCTGGAGCCCTCCCGACAGGCGGCCGAAGTCGGCCCCTGCGTCCAGCTTGAGGCGCGAGACGGCAGTCTCCACCCGGTGGCGGCTACCCTCTCCGTCACCGTCAGGTGAGTCTGTCTCCACTCCTTCGAGCCCGGTGGCCACTACCGCGAAGACGGTGTCCCCCAACCCCTGGGGGATATCCTGGGGCAGACGCGCGACGCGCACGTGTCTGCCGCGTCGTATCTCT
>JADFIX010000594.1 GCA_022566435.1 Planctomycetota bacterium | reverse complement strand
TGACCTTTGCATCAGTCAAATTAGGCCACGCCGAATTGGCGGAACTCGTGGGGCGGGTACGCCGGACGTTGGACCCCGTGGGTATAACAAGGGTTGGCGATATATTGCCCTTCGATCTGCGGGCCGCCAATCGGATCTATCAGGCCGTACTTCGCCCGGTCGCCGACGGTTTTCGAAACGCTAGACAACTGATCGCGGTGATCCAAGGACCGCTCGATCAATTGCCGCTCTCGCTGCTGCCGACGGAGGCCATGGACCCCGGCAAGGATGATGGGTTGCTTTTCACCAAGTATCGGAAGATCCCGTGGCTGGCGCGTCGCCATGCGGAGCGTGCGCGAGCGGTGAGCAGTCGTCAGTCGGTTCGGCGCGGGGGGGAGCCAGCCGCTGGGAACGCAGACTACCCCGGTCTGCGAGGTCGGTGTCCTATCTCACGGGCCGGCTGACGACTGCTGACTGCTCACGCGCGCACCAGAGCCGATTCACGGGCGGCCACCGATGGTGGGGCTCAACCCGCGTCAGCCGGTGGTGCGACATTCAAAGCGCACTTACATCGTCCACCTGATCGGTCTCACGACGTGGATGATGCGGCCGATGTGTCCAATGCCCGACCCGCCGATGTCGAAGAGGGGCGAGAGAACCATGTGGATGCGGACAACGAAGAAGGTGCATCCGCGAATGAAACGCGTGAGACGAATTCGCCTTCCGGGTCGAATCCCGAGGAACAGCAGAAGAGTCCGCAGAGCGGTTCAACCCATCAGGACGAGGAAAATGGCCACGCCATTGAGCAATCGAAAGGTCGCCTTCCGATCACCGGTCGCTTGATCAGGCCGGTAGCTGCCTGCGGCGACCCACACCTCGTCGCCAGGCAGGGCTTGGTCCAGTGCGATCTGCAAATCGGCGCAGGCATTCGGCCAGTTTGCACACGTGACACCGGCGGCGTCATCGTCGACATACCAAGTATTGCCCGCATCGGCCGGTTGGCCCACCAATGCTAGTTCTAGTGCCACGATCACCGCCATGAGCGGTCTGAGGCCTGGCCCCATAGCTGGTTTCCTTACAACAAAGACGGCTGACTCTGATGGGAATACTGCGCGTCGCCGCGATCCTGCGCCCCGACTTCCGACAGGCGCTAACGCTTGCCGCGCGAGTTACGGCTACCCCCCCCTGTAGTGCGGCCCGCACTACTCTCAGTAGATCATTGAACCGGTCTTGCACCGAAGTCAATTGCGACCGCGTGCGCATTTCCAACGTCCGGGAACCCGGCCGCAGGCGTAGCGCCATGTCCTGCGCGGGGGTCTTGATGCAAAAAAACCCCTGATCATCCTCAGCGATGATCAGGAGCAAATTATCAGAATCAAGCTTGGGCGATACACGAGTCAGGTCCGGCGGCGCACCAACCCCGCAAGGACCATCCCAAACGCGCCCAGCGCCAGGGCGCCAGGTACCGGAACGATCGCCACTCCGAAGAGAAGGTTGTCCAATTCGAAAGTGCCGGCACTGTCGTGGACCCACAACTCGCGAATACCGAGGTCCGATGCGATGCCGAAGAATCCCCGCGTATCGGCGAGTCCGGAAATGGTCCCTTCCGCATTGATGAAGTTAAGATCGTTGTCAAGCGCAATGAGTGACAGTGTTGTTGATGTGTCAAAATCGATGCCGGCCGCACCGACAAGTTCCTCAAAGCGGAACCGGACGAAGCCGTCAAAGCCGAATCGTTGGCCCAGGACGTCCAGCACGTGCCCCCCGTCGGAATCACTAGCGATGTACTCACCATTGGACGGCCCGGCGTCAGGGAACGTGAACCCGAGCGGCCGTGTAGCGTCATTGGTCGCGCCGTCGACAAACCCGACATCCAGGCCGTCGAAAGTAAAGACGGTGCCGGAAATCTGGTTCGACGAAGTGAGCGACGTGAAATCCGCACGCGCGGCCGTCGGCGCGAACAGCACCAGCACACACGCCACGGCAGGCAGCGCACGCGCCAAGAAGACCCTTGGGATGCAAACTTTTGAATCCATCATCACAGCAATCCGGCCCGCTCCTCGGGAGCATGGCAGTTGAAACAACAAACTTGCACCTACTACTCTACCTCGCCCGATGCAGCCTGTCAATGCACAAATAGATCTAGCCTCGGTCAAAGTACCGACCATCGTCGCGGCAACAGGTAAGGGCGGTAATCCCATCCCAAGAATTCCGTATTGTCGGATATTATCGGCGGATGCTTGGTAATTTGCTCCGGCTGGGCGGACAAATTAGCACGAAGCAGACCGATTTGAAGGACATCGGGGGTCTTGGTAATTAGCGCGGACGCGGCAGTTTGGGCAAAAGGAGCATAGACCTGACGTATGCGAGTCTGTTTCGGTTTAGTTTGCCCGGGTATTGTTTCGGCTGGCGGTCGCCAACAGCCCAACGTTTCGTCGCGAAATCGCGATAGGTTGGCATTTCCCAATTGGGATTCCGCAGTTCGGTGGCTGTAGTTCGGAAAACGGAGAGAGACGTTGACCCGATGCTGTCACACTATGCCCGGAAAGATCAAATATTCTATGCGGAAGGGAGGCTGGTAAGGCGACCCCGAAGCCGTGGCGCCGGTATGCTTGGCCGACGTGCTAGCGCAGGGCGAACTTCCGTCTTCCGACGACCAGCGCAGCCAGACCAACCGCGCAAAGTAGGCACGCGCCGGGTATGGGTATCATCACCAGTTGATCTTGACGGTTCCCCGTACCGTCAGCATTTCGATACAAATTCAGGACTCGGACGGTCCCGATGCCGCTCCAATTTGCGGCCAACGCGTCCTGGTAAAACTGCTCGGCGAGCAAAGCCTCCGTGGCACTAAGGCCCCAGGTGTAGGAGTTGCCTTCTAACTCGTCTTCGAAGAACCAAATGAGGTTTTGCAGTGCGTTGGCAGACTCGACCCGTCCGGGGCCGGCGTTCGCGTAATCGTATCCCACGAGGTCTTGCTTTATGAATTGCGTGTAGAGGTAGGCCGTTTCGTTCCCCAGCGGATCCGGAGAAGGTCCGTCCAATCCACCGGAGTACGCCGCCGTACTGATCTGGACATAATACGTGGCGCCGAAGGTGAAGGATTCATTCCGTTCTAAGCAGAACGATTCGAACTGGTTTGGCGATTCGCCGAGACTCGCAGGTGTAAAGTCAAACCCCGAGTACGATACGAGGTACTCACCGCCGTGATCGGCGCCGCTGGAATCACCGAAGCTATCACTTATCACAACTGTGGCCGTGAGATCGGCGTAGGTGGGAGATGCAGCCGTAATGACGGCCAGGGCCAAAAGTGCGCACAGAGTCCATTTGCTCATTCTTCGCCTTTCCCTTTCAATCGCACGACACGCCGCTTAGTGCTCACGGCCTACCCGCGGCCAGAACAATACCAGAAATAGGAGCGAGCGTCAATCCATTTTGACATTTTCGGCAGGCCGCAAACGTCCCATATTGGCGCTTTGAATCGAGCCACAATTTCGTTCCGATAAGTCGCGGAAGACGCCTGATGTCCAGCGGGACGCTGGTTTAGCCCGCATTTCTCACCACATGGATAGAAAAAGGCTGCCCTTTGTGCGATAAATCCGGTTGTCAAAACCAATTTAACGTTCACGGAGGATCAGCCCTCTGAGGACACAGTTTAACCAACAATCGTTCGGACCTAACGGCCTCCGGCCCACGGCAACGAGGTTTTGCCGTACAGCCTGGTGCGCGATCGTTGTTCGCCCCAAGGGGGCAGCTACATGGCAGTCTTGCGCCACGAAGGCGTGGGAAAGGAGGAAGAAAAAGTGACGTATTTCTGAAACCTTTCGTAGGAACCCTGCGGGTGCGATTCCCGTCCGGTAGAGCTGGCCGGCAGCCGGAAGC
>JADFIX010000593.1 GCA_022566435.1 Planctomycetota bacterium | reverse complement strand
GGCTTTTCGGGTACGGAGTAGCGCAGCCGTTTGATATTGCCGTCCAAGTCATCGCCGCAGCAAGAAGCAACACTCGATATTTCCGCATCGTAACACTCCTGTATGTTCGCTTCCATTTGAACAACAGCGTGCGAAGCGCGAGCTTCGTTTGGGCGGCGGGGTCCGAAATGCGCCGCCGCAGGGAAACGCCAACAATCTCGCTCAGTCTCCGATTTCTTATGAACTGTGATTATGACCGCTCGTCTGCTTGGGGTCCAACGAATGAATTGGCGCGCGGGAAATGCATCGTATGCAGGGAGTGGTCAGATGCGAAGGATGGACTACCGCACGGGCATGGATTATGCGTTAGGCCGCCGCAGTTTCCGTCAGTCGTAGATCGCGGGACAATCGACCCGCTTCGATGAGCTTCTGTAGTCGTAGCGATCGCCGGTAGCGATCCGATCGCCATTCACCCGGCGTTACACCTGTCCCGCTCAAGGCGTTGCGGAGCTGCCGGATACCGACATTGAGCGACCAGCGATAGCGAAACTGCGGTAGCGTGGCCAACAGTTTGGAGCCGTCGACACGGTAGCTGCGTTCGTCAAACACCGCGTCCGAGGCGGTCCAGGTTGTCGGTGGAATCTGCTCCGCCACTAGGTCGGCGACATGGGCGATGCGGTAATTGTCGTCCTGTGGATTCACGTTGAAGATCTGGCCGGCGACCAGATCGTCCGGCGCCATGAGCACCGCGGCATAGACACGGGCGAGGTCTTCCACATGCACGAAAGGACGCCAGGCGCCGCCCGCGGTTCGCATGGTGATCCGTCCCCTGGCCACCGCCGAAGCGACGAAATCGTTCACCACAATGTCCATTCTCAGGCGGGGCGAAGCGCCGTACACCGTGGCGTTCCGCATCATCACCGGCGCGAACCCGCCGCCGGCAAGCCGTCGTAGGTCTTGCTCGCACCGCAGTTTGGACGCGGCGTACGGGCCGATCGGTTCTACCGGACTATCTTCGCAGACAGTTTTCTGAGCGCTGCGACCGTACACGCTGCAAGAAGAGGCGAAAATGAACCGCGAGACGCCAGCCTTTCTACAGCACTCCGCCAAGCGGATGGTTGCCGTGTGGTTGATTTCATGAATAAGCCCGGCATCGAGTGTGACGGAGTCATCCGTCAGGGCGGCGAGATGCACGACGGCGTCAAAGGAGACGAGGTCCGCAAATTCGATATCTCGAATGTCGGTGTCAAAAGAGGGGACGTCGTCGCTGATCCGGCCGAAGTCACAGCCTTTGTATAGATCTGTGTCGACCCCCACGACATCGAAGCGTGTGTTGGCCAGCACCTTCGTAAGGACCGTTCCGATGTAGCCTCGATGACCAGTTACCAATACTCGCAAGTCTTTTCTCCTCGAGATCCCGTGGCCGGACTGCCAATCTGCCTCGTCCATACAACAGCCCAGAGCGGAAGCCGCCTCCAACGGGTCTTGTAGTTATCGGCTGTCGGGATCGGGCCGCTTGACGGCAAAGCATGTCACAGGGCGGTGAATCGTGGGTCGCCCAGCGACTGCGGCCAAGCGGGGCGGGTGCCCCATCCTTCGCCACAAGCGAAGGGTGGGGGACAGGTCCGCACATGCCCCCGGCTTTCCCTTCGTCGCTTCTTCGCATTGTCCCCCACCCTGCGGGAGTACCCGCAGGATGGGGCACCCGGTGGCAGGGAGTTCCTTCGTGCACGGACTGCCGGATGTTGTTGGGATCGTTTGCTGATTACGTGGATTGGCGTTCAAAGAATGAGGTCGGAAGTACTCGATTCTCACCTTATGGGTCGTTGGAATCGATCGACGCTTACTTGTCAATCGCAACGCCACATCCACTCGAACTGAAGCTTTTGCACCGAACGCGACAGGGACCGATACCCATGCCGATTACGGCCTTTGCGGGCACGCCCCATAAGCGAAGTTCACGCCGGGCCGGCGACTCGCGTCATCTCGGTTTTCGCCGGCAGGGCGTAATCAAGAGCGCCACAGGGCGACACGATAAGCAAGGGGGGGTCGCTATGTCCTGAATAGGTTGAGAGCTGAATTTGATGAGACGTGCCTGGCAATCGTTCAAGACCTTTTGGTCAGCGGAAGAAGTACCGCGTTGGTTCGGCTTCTCGCTGGTGGTGGTCTACCTATTTGGATTGGCGATGGTCGCCCGCTTCGGTATCGAGCAGGCGCAATCAGAAACGCAGACGCTCTACGAGTCCAGCACACGCTTCATGGCCCGGGCGCTGGCGTCGCGGATGTCGACCATACGACGATACAGCGTCTCGGAAAGTGAGGCGTTGATCGCCTACCGCGGCGAGTTGAACGACTTCGCGGCACACTTTCCCGCGCGGTGGCTGCGGATTGTCGACGATGAACGACGAGTCGTCGTGTCGACTCGACCTTCCGAAGTGGGCGACATCGTGGAAACCACAGGCGCTCCGCCAAGCACAGTGGAGGTGCCTAGTTTTTCGTCGTACGAGGATGGAACGAACGACATCCTAGTGCGAGCCTCGATCGGGCGTTCGTATCGCTCGCCGTCCATTGGAAAGGCCGCCAAACTGGGTCGCGATGGCGAGACCGGGGGCAACGAACGAGCAAAGGCGTCCGGCGACGCCGGCAGGACCCTATACCTGGAGGGGAGGCTGCTGTTGGCATCCCCTGCGACCGATCTCGCCGATCAGGCGAGCACCCTGATGGCAGTGCTCGTGGTATTCGGTGCCCTGTTCGGACTGTTTCGCCGTTTGCGCGCCCAGCTACGCGGTATGTCGCGTATCGCGGGAAGACTGACGAGCCGCCATGAGCGAATTGAAGAGGATCTAACGGCCCTGCGCATCGCCGACGTGGATGACAAGATTACTTCGGCGTGGAATCAGCTGGTCGACTTTACTCAAGATCTTCGAGACGCGGCCAACCGGCAGGAAGCGAACGAAGAACTTTCTCGCGTGCTTCAGCGATCGAGTGGCGGGGCACTTGCCGAAGCGCTTCATGCATTCCCGGACGGGATCGTGCATGTAGTCGATGAAGAACGATTCGATTACATCAACACCACGGCGTGTCGCTTGTTCGGTTGGAGCCCGGAAGAGGTAAAGGACTTCACCGTGAGCGAAGCCAAGTCGACCGGCTATGATGCCAAGATCATGCGGCAGATCGTTCGCCTGCGGAAGATGAAGCCCGACAATCGGCGCGAGATGGAAGCCGTGCTCGAAACCTACAAGAACGCACTCGGCATCGATTGATCCTGTTTTCCGGGCAGGTGCGGAACAACCGCCCTGCCCGGCAATTGCTATCCTGTAATTTCAACAGGATCGCATCATGAACCAGACCGCCACCGTCCGCCCGCCAATCCATGAGGATGGCCTTCCCGGCACTGAGGCTGCGCTGGACCCAAAGCCCGAATGGCAACCACGCTACGCAGGGTCAGGCAGGCTCAAAGGCAAGGTCGCCATCATCACCGGCGCTGATAGCGGCATCGGTCGCGCGGTTGCGGTGCTGTTTGCGCGTGAAGGCGCAAAAGTCGCCATTGCCTATCTCAGCGAAGACGAAGACGCGCACAAGACCGGCGATTTTTGCGAAGCCGAAGGTGCCGAGACGCTCCTGTTCGCGGGCGACATCGGCGATCCCGAAGTGGCCCACGCGCTGGTCGACCTAGTCATCGGCGAATGGGGCCAGATCGATGTCCTTGTGAACAATGCTGGCGAACAGCACCCCGACAAGGACATTCGCGATATTACGACAGCCCAGCTCCAGCGGACGTTCCAGACGAATATCTTCTCGATGTTCTACATGGTGCAGGCCGCACGGCCGCATTTGAACGCGGGTGCGACCATCATCAACTGCACGTCGATCACGATGTA
>JADFIX010000592.1 GCA_022566435.1 Planctomycetota bacterium | reverse complement strand
AGACGCGGCGGCTAGAGCAGTTCCCGTTTTCGTATACCGGGTCAAGTACCATGCGCAGCCCATCGAGCGGCGAGAAACCGCGCAGGCTGAAGCCTGCGGCTCGGAACACAGAAACGGGAAGTGCTCTAGCCGCGATCCGCGCTCTCGATTTCTTTCTTCGATCCCAACAGTACCACCGTGTCAGGGTGTTTCTTGCGCCAATCGCCGAGCGTCTCGATGGGCGGCTGCTCGATGAAGGGGATGGTCTCGCCTTTGCGCGGACCGGAGATGGCCGTCCACTTCGTGTCGTCCAGCGGATACCACAGGCTTTCCGTCTTCCGGTCGTAGATCAAAAAGGTGTTCTTGTGGACATAACCGCTGACGCCGAACTCATCGACTTCGCCATTCTTCTCGCGTCCGTAGACCACGGACATTTTGACGAGCGGTCACCATCCCACGACGACGGGTTTGCCGCCGATCTGGTCGTTGACCAACTCGTGCCGGTCGAGCAGGCCGATGGGATAGGCCCTGGCCTCGCCGCCCACGACGAAACCGATGACCTTGATCTCGTCGTTGGTCTTCGCTTGTTCCTCTTTTCGATAGCGACTCCGGCCGAATTTCAGCAGCCGCGAATCGTCGGGCGAAACGAAAAGCGGGTCGTCGATGGAGGCAATTCGGTCCTTGCCGATGCCAAACTGTAGCTCCTCGGGCGGAAGTAGAGAGTCGGTGAAATCGTACCACTGGGCATCCGGGCCCGATAGTTTGCCGCCCGCCCAAACATAGGTCTTGTCGCCTTCGCGTTTGATCTTGCTGCTGGTACGCCCCAGTTGTCGGCGAAACTCGGGCGTCTTCGACTTGGTGCCGGTCTCATCGGCGGCCAAGCACACGCCTGCGCCGAGCATCAGCGTCGCCATGAAGACCGGGACACGGACTCTTCGATAAAATGCGAAAGTTCTCAATATTTGGTCTCCCAATGGGCTCAATCGATCCTCGGTCAGAGGTCGAGAGTATAACAACTGTCGCGAGCGAGTTAATTCGCGGTTTTCGTTTATTGACGGAAAAAGAGCGGTCACGTAGTTACAGGACGAGTTGGCAAGGGATGGCCGTTCACGAATTGAGCTTCCGCCCGGAACGAACCGACGAGATGAAGCATGACTGCAATACGAGCTGGTTTTAGAATCGTAAGTATTCTTCGAGGCCGGATCATCCTTTTCTTAGGTTGCGAGTTGCTTACAGGCTGTGCTACGCTCTTCGGCGACGGCGTTTCAACCGCGATGTTGGTTGGCCGCGAGTCTTAAACTCGTGCTTGTCGGTGCGCCGATAATTCCAAGGCAAGCTCGTCCGAAATCGTAGTAGGATCGGTTCCTACGGAGAAACCGAGGCAGCCGCCGGGCGAGCCTGCTTTACCCTGTGGATGGTCGCTTTTGGTCCGCACAAAACGTACTTGCCGTGGTGGTCCGGGGCGGTTTCTGATGCTCCTGTCGACCGTGTCGATCTCGTTGTTGATGGGGGGCTGCCATGCCATCCTCAACGGCTGGCTGGACCCGACTGTGGTTGGCTCGTTCACCAGCAATCGTACGAACGAGATCCGCACGTCGCTGACGTTGGAGGACACACCTCCGGGAATCCCAGGTGCCGAGTGGCCGGCGCCGATCGATCACATGCTCATCATCGAGGAGTATCCCATCTCGGCCGGGGATACCGTGCTCATCGAAATCAACGAACTCCGCCAACGCGACCTTCCCTTTCAAACGCAAGTACAGGTCACGGCGACCGGTTACGCGAACATCCCGATCGTGGGTCGCGTCCTGGCGGCCGGCTTGACGGTGCCGCAATTCGAGATCGCCATTGCGGATGCCTTGATCAGTCGGGGACAGATTCTAGAGCCGCAAGTGACGGTCAACGCGGTGTTTCTGCACCGGGCGACATTTTCGATTTTCGGTCGAGGTGCCGGCGCGGGCAACAATTCGCCGATTCGTCCAGGCACGTTTCCCATTCGCCGACCGGACACCCGGCTACTCGAGGCCATCAACCAAGTCGGCGGATTGAACGAGTTGGTGACCGAGGTTTACATTTTTCGCAACTATCGGCCGCCTGCGGACCGGGATCTTTGGGGAACACCGAACGAATCGATCCCGTCAAGCGGGATGACATCGCCTTCTCATGCGGCACCCGACACACCGCAGGAATTGCCACCGTCGCACACGGACGAAGAAGCCTCGCGAACCGAAGAACAAGATATTCTCGACGCCGTGATCGAGGGCGATAAGCCGATCGGTAAAACAGATTCCGAAACCGTGGACGACGATCGTCAAGCTCTACTAGATGCGTTGACACCGGATCCGTCGGACCCGCTGATATGGGTGGACGGCGAGTTCGTCGCCAACCCGAGTTATCGGCTACCGGCGCCGGAGCTTGCACCGCAAGTCGTCGAGCCCCCGCCGATACTCGATACCGCGGTCCCCGCAGCGCGTTGGGCTCGGATCGCCGGCGATAGTTCGTTTCGAATCCTGCGCGTGTCCGGTGAATCGCTTCGGTCCGGTGACTTGGAGTCCAACCTCTATGTTAGACCCGGCGACCGGATTCGCCTCGTGCAGGGTGAGGTGGGTACGTTCTACGTCATGGGCCAAGTGAATCGCGTCGGTGCGTTCGGCTTCAACTCGGAGACGATCACCCTCAAATCCGCGATCGCCGCGGCCGGCGGATTGTCGGCGCTGGCGTGGCCGGACCGCTGCACGATTTACCGTCGTGTGGGTCGTCGTGAGCAGATGATCCAAGTGGACTTGGATCGCATTTTCGCCGGGCAGGATCCTGACTTCGTGATTCGCCGCGCTGACATTATCAACGTGGGTACACATCCGTTCGCACCGTTCTTGCAGCGGATTCGAGCATTGACGCTTCCCAATATCGTGAACAACGTGGGCTATGGTTTTACCTATTCCCGGAATTTCGCCGACATCGATTCATTCGCGGTAAAACGAAATCCGTCGAACGAGCCGGATCGATTTCCATCCTTGTTCCCGTAGGAGTCATGTGTGACCGTCGTCCAAACATCACCGAATGCGACTACACGAAGTTGGGGTGAGATCATCCCGCCGCAAACGTGGATCCGTATGGCGATCGTGGCGATGTTGCTTGGTGCGGTCTATTGGGCGACGATTTGGAATCATCTCGTCAGGCGGTGGATGAACGACGGCAACTGGTCGCATGGATGGCTGGTACCGGTGTTCAGCGTCTACCTGCTGGCGACGCAACGTGAGCGGCTGGCCGTGGTTATTCCGCGCGCCAATTACCTCGGCGTGGTGGTGCTCGCGTGTTCCCTCGGAGTGTATTTCGCCGCGTCCTGGTGGTGGCCGATGATCTACCCCCAGATCGTTTCGATCGTCGGATCGATTCTCGGCTTGACACTATTGCTGGGCGGGTGGCGGCTCATTCGGGTCGCGTGGTTTCCCATCATGTTCTTGCTTTTCGCCATGCCACTGCCGCAGGCGCTCTATGTGGACTTGACGCAGCGCCTTCGGGCACTGGCGTCGACATTGGCCGCCGCGATCATGCCGCTATTCGCATCTGGACTTTATTGTGAAGCGCAATCGGTGGTGATCGACTACGATTTCGGAGGCCGATCGGGACATTTGAACGTGGAGGAAGCTTGCAGTGGCATGCGTCTCTTGATGGCGTTCATGACGCTCGGCGTGGCGATGGTGGCTAACCTGCTGTTGCTGCCGGCGCTGCTCTACCGCTTCGGCCCGGAGAAACACGCCATTCCGCCGCTCACCGCTGGCAATGGGGAAATAATGGTCAATGGTAAATTGTGAATTGATAATGGTTAATGGTTAATGGTCTTTCTCATTCACCATTATCAATTAACCATTGACCATTAGACCA
>JADFIX010000591.1 GCA_022566435.1 Planctomycetota bacterium | reverse complement strand
CCAAAGACCGGCTGATACATCAACAAGTTATCCTGTTGGACTCTGCGCTTCAGGCATCCCTGCCCGAGAGACCCACTCGGCCGCGTTCGAGGATCTCAAGCGAATTATCGAGGGTGATGGTCTGATGGCACGGCAGCCAGCGTATTTTACCTTCAAGATCGTGACAACTTTGGCCATGCTTGCTACGAGCTTGATGTTTTTGGTTGTCGTGGATACCCTCTGGTTGCAGCTGGTCAACGCTGCATTCTTGGCTTTTGTCTTCGGCCAGCTAGGGTTGATCGGCCATGACGTTGGCCACCATCACCCGCGATTCCGCGCGAATGGTTTCTCGGGCGATGTCGACCTTTTTCTGTTCTTCCTCGAGCTGGGCCCGAACCGTGGCGGCGTCGCGCTGCTTGCCTTTTGTAATCTGTTTTTCGACGGCGACGTAGCTCTGTTGAATCGTTCGCTTGAGGTCTTCGGTCACGTCGCCGCTGGATTCGCCGCCCGACGGCGTGAGGACTTCGATCTCCCGTACCAGGGCGAGCAGAATCTCGATGTTCTTACGACGGCAAACTCTTTGTAGTTCCGCTGTGAGGTCTTTTTGGAACTGCTCTCGTTTTTCGCCTTGGATGAAATCGCGCGCTGCGTACGTCGACCCGATGTTTCGGCAGATCGAACGCAACTGAGGACCGATCACCTTGTCCAGAACCCGATCGATATTGCCGAACTCGTTAATGGTTTCCGCGGCGTGCCGGGGATGAATACCCCATACCACGGTGACCCCCGCGCGGATCGTATAGCCCGTATCCGACGGGAAGGAGATGCGATAATTCTCGGCCTGGTCGATCTTGACCTGCGAATACTCGTTGTATCCGATCTCGATCAGCGTGATCTTCTGAAGAAAGGGGTTGATGAAGTAGACGCCCGGTTGGAGCACGTCGCGGAGCGTGCCGCGCTCACCGGGCTTGGCAAGCGGACGGACCCGGCTGACGTACTCCGAGTCGTCGCTCAGACCGATCGTGGACGTGCCGACTTCGGCTTCCCGGCGAGTCTCATCTTCCGCCGGCGTCGCAGTGGGTGCCTCCGATGGATTCAGCGCCATGCCTTCGTCGGCGAAAAGGTTGGTGACTACGCCGACAAATCCGGCGGGAATGACGGTGGCCGGGTAGGTTTCCACCTTATACACGTATGGATTGATTTTGTACTCGCCCGGTGTCAGGACTTCCCTAAGGATTCCCTTGACGCCGGATTTGCGGGTGACAACAACTTGCCCGGGTGCGGGCTCCTTACCCACTTTTCGGGTCACGACGCCGATCATCGGAAACTTGCCCTTGAATTTGAATTTGCCGGCCCGTAATTCGTCTCGCTGTTTGGCGTCCAAGGAATGGATCCATTCCCACGTACTGGGATCGCCGGAGGGGATTCGCGTTAACCGCACGCGCTCGATCTCCCAGGAAAACGGATTGTAGAAATAACGTCCCGGGCCGAGCACGCCGCGTTGAATGCCTTTCTGCCCCGCCTCGGTCGCCACTTGTTGTCCTTGCGGCAGTTGCGAACCGGTCTTGCGGATCAGGACCGCACACATGTTCTCCGGTATGTAGATGCGGAACACGAACCACGAAACACCTCCGACAGCCGCGGCCGCCACGAGGAGCATACCGATCGCTGTGGTGATTAGACGACGATTCATTGTCCACCTCCCCGACTGTCTTCGGTGCCTGCGGACTTGCTACCGAACGTCTGAAACTGCTTGAAGATTTCCGCAAAGGGACCGTCGGTGTTCGATTGAATCGTCTTCACCGCAGGCGCCACGTTCAACAGGAAATACTGCTGGGCATAGGTTTCGCCGTCGCCGAACGCTTTTACAGCCGCAGCCAGCGGCTCCGCTTCGGCACGGTATTCAAACAGCACCACGTTCGCTTCCGCCTGACCGCGGGATCGCGTGGCCGCCGCTTCCTTCTCCGCGGCTTGCAGTGCGAGTTTGGCGACCTCCAACTCACGATTGGCGGCGGTCACTGCGACAACTTTTTCCAACTCCGCTCTTTTGGTCATGGTAACCACATCGCGGAGGGCATCGCCGATCGTTTCGTTTCTGCTTTGTAGCTCTTGCTGCTCGACGAGCTTGACCTCGGACTTGGCCTCCTCCATTTCGTTTGTGGACCGCTCCATTTCCTGATCCGCCTGCTCCCGTTGACTAATCAAGAGGGCGATCTCCGCAGGCGGTTGGATATCGCGGACCAGCGCGGACTTGATGTCGATTCCTTGTTTCCAGCAGTCGTTTTGTAGCTCCTCGAGTAGTTTTCTCTGGAAGGCCGTTCGCGTCTTTCCGCTTATGAATTCACGCGCCCGAAGCTTCGATCCCTGAATTCGTGAGATGCTGCGGGCGTTGGGCAGAATGATTTTGCTCAGGATGTCTTCCACGTTACCGTAGGCGACCGTGACCTCCGCGACCCGATCCGGGCGGATCGCCCATTCGATCGTGCCCTCGATGGTGATCGTAAAGCTGTCGTTCGAGGGGAAATGAATGGCGTCCTCGCCGAGCATGTCGTACTTGTGGCTCCGCACGTCGACGATTTCGATCTGTTCCAGATACGGATTGTAGTATTCCAACCCTGGAGGACGTGTCTTACGCTGTACGCCCTTCTCGCCGGGTTCGACGGTATAGGTGTTCTTGACCTTCGGGTCCCTCCCGCTGAGCAAGGTCACCACACCGACATGCCCTTCGGGAATCCGGATGGCCGGAAATCTTTGCACCTCGTAAGCCAGCAAGTTGACGTCCTTCCGACCGGGTCGCAGGATTTCCTTCACCGGACCGCGCTCGTTCGGCTCGGTCGCGACGGTCTTGGGAAACGGCAGCGGCCTGCCGTATTTGCGAATGAGCACGCCGAGCTCGTTTTGGCCGATGATCGTTACGTTCATCTTGACCACTTTGTAGGAGTAGGGATTCTTGAAGTATCGCCCGGCCGCGATCGTCTCGTAACGAATTCCCTTGTAGCTGTCAATTACCTTTTCCGCCGTGAGACCCGTCTCGTCGGCGATCGCCTGGACGAGCGCCGGATACAGCACGACCTGGTCGGCAAACTCATCGGCGAGGCCTGCCGGTATCGGCTTGCCGGTCTTGTTCACTAGAACCACCATCTCGTTTCCGCCTACTTCCACGCGGACGACAAACCACAGCGCCGCGCCGCACGCGAAAACGAGGAAAAGCGGTCCTGCGATCAGCGCGGCGAACCACAGCGGCGGACCGCTCGGGATGGATGGTCTCACCGGTCCATCTTCGTAGTCGACCATGAGGTTGGTCCTTTCATTTCAGAGGCGATGCTCATAAGCCCATCTGCGAGGTTTCATTCTTCAGCCCGAAGCGAACGGGTGACGCTCTTTCTGTCCCGAGCGACATTCGCAGTGTACTGCGTTGGGGGCGTGGACGCAATCGAGGCCATCAGGCCTGCTTGTCTCTCGAGAACGATCCACCGCATTGACTACAGAACTTCGCGATGTCGGGATTCGCCGCCCGGCATTTTGGGCAGACAATAGTGCCGGCGGCGGGTCCGCCGAAAAACTTCGCGCCCACCACGATCGCGACCCCCGCCGCCAAGCAACCCACCAGCAATATCACCACGATTACCGTCATCGGATACGCCATTACGAAAAACGCCTCGTCGTCAACAAACTCACTACACAAAGGATACCACGCGGGCTGTCCTCCCGCATTTACAATCCCGGGCTCAATTTGGAAGCGCCCGACGATTGTCGGGAATTGTACCACGTCAAGGCGCCTGCCGGATGGGGGGGGGGGGGGAAATCGCACCGGCCCGTTGGCATCAAACCACTTGCCGAGCTGAGTCGTCAGCCGTAGGGCCACGCGAAAACCCCCAGGTTGATCGTAAGAAT
>JADFIX010000590.1 GCA_022566435.1 Planctomycetota bacterium | reverse complement strand
CCCCGGCGCAGACATCACAGGCGTCGGGTACACCGTCGGAATCCGTGTCGACGGCGTCGTCCCCGGCGAGACAGATATCGCAGCCGTTCGGCACGCCGTCGCCGTCGTCGTCCAGCCCATCATCCGATCCCGCACAAACATCACACGCATCGCCCACGTCGTCGCCGTCGCTGTCCGCTTGGTCGGCGTTCGGAATATCCACGCAATTGTCGCACGAGTCGGCCCAGCCGTCCGAGTCACCGTCTTCGCCGTCGCACCCTGCTGCCAAGCGACAGTCACCAGCGGCACAAACGCGTCCCAGGCCGCAATCGGCGTCGATCACGCATTCGGGAGGCGCGGCCAGCGGGAACGTAGCCTCAAAGCCTGGGTCGCCGAACGTGCGAACAAGGGCGACGCCGACAAAGGGCGCCACGAATCGACCGCCGACAGCATAGTACCGCCCTGCCCCATCCGCCCATCCGCCGTGTACGGTAAGGTTTGTATTCGAGCTCTCGGCGGTCAGCGTGTTGGTGAACGGATCGAAACTGCCCACATACCCTTCGACGCCGCCCACCACTGCCTCGTCCGGCTCGTCCATACAAACGGAATTGAGTCCCGGCACGCCGGCAATCTTCGACGTGGTCCAATTCTCACCATCGTAAACGGCAATTCTAGCGCCCGAGCGTCCGCCCACCGCGACAATGTGATCCTCGCTGGTTCCCCACAAGGAAACGAAATCCTCGTCAGCGTCGGGGCCCGCGGGAACCGAAAACCAGCTACCGTTTTCGTATTGAATGATCAACCCCCGCTCGCCCACGGCAAAGACTTTCGAGCCGATGCCCCATACTTTGAAAAGCGAAGATGCATTTCGATCGTTGGACGGAACGGCGGAGGACGAAAACTCAACGCCGTTGTAGTGCAGAAGAACGGGCTCGCCTTGTCCCACGCTGCCGCCGACGATCCAGATGTCATCCGGACCCCGACCCCACACGCCCCACAGATCTTCGTCGGTACCGGTGGACAGTGCGGTCCATGTCGAGCCATCGAAGTGTACCGCACCTCCGCCAACGCCCACCGCGTACACGTCATCGGGTCCGAAACCGTAGACCCACACGAGAATCGGAACCGGTGGCACCCTCATCACGCGCCAGACTTCGCCATCGTAGTGATAGATCTCACCCTGCTCGGGGGTTCCGCCCACTACAAAAACGTCGTCCGGGGAATTCCCCCACACGGCCGACAATGCCCCGGATAACGAGGCGTCAAAGGCGTGGCTCCACACCGCCGATTCCCGTATGGTGCCATCAGGCGGCGGATCATCGTCCGAGCCGTCACCCATCACCGGATCGTCAGGATTATCCGGCACCGCTGCCCCGGAACCGTCGTCAACCTGCGGTGGTTGATCCGCACCGCCGATTGTGTCGGGGGTACAGCCTACGGCAATGCCCATCAGCACCATCGCAAGCGACACCACACAGGCGCGTAAAACCGCTGTCCACATCGGATTCTCTTCTTTCCACCGGCGCCCCTAAAACCGGAAACGCCACGACACGATTCAACGAAATAATCTGATAATGCTCGCCAATCATAGCTGTACCGGTGGCCGAATTCAAGATGACACAGGCTCGGCCGGGCATTGACGACCGACCCATAATTCTTGAAGTACTTCGTTCTGATTGAGCCGTTCACTGAGAAACTGGCTAGCAGGACAATGCAAGACCGTGTCGAGACTGGCAACGGCTTTCACTATTCTGTTGTCGAACATAGGTCTGCGGTGACCAGCCGACCATCGAGCTGTCATCGAAGTCTCCGACCGCGTACTCGAATGGTCAAATCGTTGGCTGTCCCGCATTTCAGACATCATTCTGCATCACCGAATGTTTCTAAGTACCTGTGAAATATGATGTTATGACAACTTTAGTTTTTCCTTGTTGCCGAGTCATGCGCTTGATATAGTGCGCACTTATAGGGTCTTGGGTTGTTCCTGACGGAGGGGCGAGAATCCAAGTCGTTGGTTGGTTTCGCCCCATCTTGCTTGTTGTTCCTTTGTTTCGCCGGTGGCTCTTTCTCGCGCTGTAAACGAGCGTTACGCCGGATGGATCGCATACCGCGGCTACGCGGAAAAGCCGATCGGATCGAGGCACATGAAGGCGCTGTGTGTGCCGGTGTTGGCATCACCAAGTTTTAAGGGACGGTAGAATGCGAAAAAAAAGCTTGAGGTTTTGGTTATTGGCCGTCCCTGCGACGGTGCTCGCCATGCTCGCGGTCCCCGTGGACGACCTGAACGCCGCCGTCGTTCCGCCACCGGTTCGGGCGCTGGTGCTCACCGATCTGGGAGACCCGGGCGATATCGTCACCCGGATGCAGGCTCATAGTTGGCAGGTGACGTCACTGGGCGTGTTGTCGGTCTTAGGCCCAGCCACCGAGACCTACTCGGCCTCTTACGATGTCATTTGGATTCCCGCGCAATCGAACTTCCCTGGCATTCATCGTCTGGTCAGTTCGGGCACAATGGACGCGTTCATCAAGAAGGGCGGCGTGCTCGTGATCGTGGACGCCAACCCCGTGGGCGTCTGGCCCGATCTGGCTCCCGGTGGCGCGGATGCTGAAGCGCTTCCAGCGGGTGGTGCGGCGCCACTGACGATCACGAAACCCGACCATCCCATGATCACCGGCACCGGCATTGGCGGTGTTGCGGTGACCACAGCGGATCTCGATCCCCAGGGCACCGGCGGACGGGGATGCATCATCAACGCACCACAGGAAGGCGGACCAGTCGCCATCGTATCCAATGCCCTTGGTCCGGTACTCGTGGAACACACGCACGGCAGCGGGCGCGTCCTGATGACTGCCTTGAAAAACCCCACCGCCAACTGCGTTGAGAATATGATTTTGTACGTCCAGAGTCTGCTGCCCTAGGAGCGCGCCTCGCGTTTGCATCAACCGAGTTCTTCGGAGGAAAAAGCAAAATGAGAAGCCCATATTCAACAACGGTTCCACATGGCATGAACCGCCAGGAAACAAGAGCGGGCAACTGGAATTGTTGTCTACTATTGTTGGTTTTTGGTGTTTCTCCGGCTTTCTGTCCTGCCTCGGCGAAGGCGGACGTGATCGGAATCAAAGGGTCTAACAGCATCGCTGCGATCACATCATTCCTCCAGAGCAACGGACATACCGTGATTGCACAGCCCGCGTCCTATGCCGGACTGGACACGGTCATACTCCTGCGTACCGCTGGCGACGCGGGTCTCCAGAGTTTCGTCCTCAATGGCGGCCGGTTGGTGACCGAGTGGACGGGAGTAGACTGGGCGGTGAACGTCGCCAATCTGTTGGACGCGACTGTCGTGGGTACCGGATTCGTCGGAACGGGAACCCCCATTACGTTCACAGGTTTAGGGTTGATTCAGATTGGCTCCGGCGTTTCGAATCCGTTACGGTATCGGGCGCGGATGATAGAGTCGGTGTCGTTGTTGGCCAGGCAGCTACCGGAACCGTCACATTCGTTGTCCGTGCAGACGTTCCCGTCGTCGCAGTTGGGAGCCGTGCCGCTCTGACACGTTCCGCCCGAACAAATCTCCGCGCCGTTGCAGGCGTTGGCGTCGTCGCACTCACTGTCCAGCGTGCAGTTCTGACAGCCACCGATGAACGTACCCGCACACAGCCCCCCCGAGCACGCGTCGTTCTCCGTACACGGATCGGCGTCGTCGCACGTCACCGTGTTGTTCGTCGTTACGCAGCCCAGCCTGGCGTCGCACGAGTCGTCCGTGCAAAGATTGCCGTCGTCGCACGTTAACGGTGTGCCGCTCTGACAGACGCCGCTCACGCAGGACTCCAACCCGTTGCACACATTGCCGTCGTCACAGGAGTTGGCGTTGTCGGCCACGTTGCGACAACC
>JADFIX010000589.1 GCA_022566435.1 Planctomycetota bacterium | reverse complement strand
CTTTTACGGATTTCTCGCCGGTGAAGCGTCCCAGTACGAACCTCAACTGGTCCGCAACACCACGTATGTCGAACATCCCCACACGTCCGGCGGCCACTCGTATTATCACTTGAGCGAAGATCTCGCCGACGATGCCATCGTCTGGTTGCGACAGCACCGGGCCTTCCAGCCCGATAAGCCGTTTTTGATGTACTGGGCCAGCGGCGCTTCGCACGGTCCGCACCAGGTTCCCAAACAGTGGGCCGACAAGTACAAGGGCAAATTCGATGACGGCTGGGACAAGTATCGCCAGCGCGCATTCAAGCGGCAGAAGGAATTGGGCTGGATTCCTCAGAACACGCAGTTGACCCCGCGGCCCGACACTCTGGCTTCCTGGGACTCGATCCCCGACGACGAGAAGCCGTTCCAGCGACGTTTGATGGAGGTGTTCGCCGGCTTCACCGAACACGTCGACGTGCAAGTCGGGCGCATCGTCGATGAGATCGATCGACTCGGTTACGATGACAACACCTTGATTCTTTATATCTGGGGCGACAACGGCGCCTCCGCCGAGGGCCAGAACGGCACCATCAGCGAATTGCTCGCGCAAAACGGCATACCGACAACGACCGAGCAGCAGATCAAAGCGCTCGACGGACTGGGTGGCCTGGACGTGCTCGGTTCGCCCAAGACCGACAACATGTATCACGCTGGCTGGGCTTGGGCGGGAAGCACGCCGTACCAGCACACGAAACTGATTGCCTCACACTTCGGCGGCACGCGCAACGGCACGATCGTCCACTGGCGGCGAGTCGGCGCCGGGGGTGGCGCGCCGCCGGCTCCAGGCAGCTCGGTCTAGTCCTCCTGTCCCAGGGTCAGGTCCCGAACGCCGGGCGCACCCGCCCGATGGCCGCCAGGTATGCATCGAAATGCTCCCGTGTAGAAAAAAACGCCACCCAGCCACGGGTCGAACGGGATTGTGTTGTCAACTCCGCCGAGCTGAGTTCATTGACTTGCAGATGGGATTCGATGTTCTCGCTTCTTGACCGAATCGAGCGGCGCAACTCGTCTGCCTTGTCGGTGGAAATGGGCTCAGCTAACTGCGCCAAGACGCCATCCAAGTATGATTTGATCCCAACCAAGGAAACGCTCCCCCGCGCCGGCCCGTCTGAATCTGCCGCCGTTTGCGATGGAATCGTGTCCAGATCAATACTTGCCAGGAACCGGTATGCGCGGCGCGTTGGTTCGGGAAGGTGTTCGACCGTCACGCCATGCTCAGCGACGATCCGGTCGACTTGCTGAAGCGAGGTCGCGACGGTATCGCGAAGCCGCTCCTTCCGGGCGGGCGACAACGGTTGCGACAGATCGCGGCGAACGGAGTTCACGACACTGACCAGCCCTTTGATTCGGATTCTCCGCATGGTTTCTAGGCATACCGTAAATCAAGCCCGGCGTCCACGTGAAGGCGTCCGCAGTCACGCCGCTAGAGTCCCAACGGTAGGATGCGTCGCGGACAGACCCTACACGGCGGCTGGAGCAGGAAGCCCCGTGCGTGTATATAGAGTGCAGATAGAACGTCTGGATATAGCTATGTCGACTACGCACGACTCCGATACGACCGACAAAATGCACCAGCTTGACGCGTTTCTCGTTGACAACCGAGAACTCGAAGGCTTAAACGCTCGGCTCGGATCCTTCAACATATTTCGCGTGTTGCGCGTCGAACGGACCGAAATTCGCCACAGCAACGTACTTGCATGGCTGCTGACGCCGGATGAAACTCACGGACTGGGCGCTACGTTTCTACGTCGATTCTTGTCCCGGCTTCTACTGGAGAGTGACGTATCAGGCATTTCCTTGACGCCTGCCCAAGTGGAGTTGATGAATCTTAGCGATGTCGAAGTGCGGCGTGAGTGGAAAAACATCGACATCCTGGTCCACAGCCAGGAACACAATTGGTGCCTATTGATCGAGAACAAGATAGACAGCAAGGAGTCGAGAGACCAACTAGAACGGTACGTGAAAACCGTACACAACGACATGCCGGGCTGTCAAATCATTCCTGTATATCTGACGGTAGAAGGCGACGATCCGTCGGAAGCAGGCAAAAAGTTGGGTTTTGTCGCCCTCAGCCATTCCCAGGTGCTCGAAGTCGCGGAACAGATCACCGAACAGCACAAGACGCGCATACCCCGTGATGCCAGCGTTTTTCTGCAACATTATCTGGACTCCCTGCGGAGGATGACCATGCAGGATGATCAACTCATCGACCTGTGTAAGACGATATACCGCCGGCACCGCGAAGCGATTGACTTGATTGTCGAATACGGTGCATCGTCTCGAATCGTAGAGGCGTGTGAAGAGGAAGCGGCCAACTTGATCGACTGCGAGTTCATCAAGACGACCGGTTCGAGAATCTGGTTTCTTCCTCGTGAGATGGGCGAACATGAACCGACCTTGACACTTACGGCATGGCAGTTTCTCCCTCGCCACGTGGCGGTAGCGTGCTGGTTCTATCACTTGAAGAAGTCTGGCAAACTTCAAGTCGTCATGGAAGTGGGTCCCGTATCGGATGGTGCGTTACGGAAACGTTTGCTAAGATCCATTCAGGCGGCAGGGTTCTCATTCTCGGAGAAAAGTGCGTTCAAGGACGACGCGATGTATACGAGGATTACGAGCGAGATCCAGAAACTACGTACGGATGCCGATGGTGAGCCCGAGGAAGATCCGGACTACATCAAGCAGGTCGTTCGAAAGCTCTGGGCTACGATGTGGAAGGAAGGTGCAAAGATCGTGGATGTACTGAAGCGTTTCGACTGGAAGGGAAAAGAATAAAGTCCTGCATCTACGACCGCCGCAGCCGATACTCCTCCGACCGCGCAAGATACATCCGCAGCTTCTCGTGGTTCGGCTTGGCGCCCATCGCCCGCACTTGAAAGATCAGCGAGTCGCCGTCCTGGTAGCACGTGCGTTTCCGCGCCTGGAGCTTGGCCTCTTTGAACATCGCGTCGACCCGCTGCATGATGTCGTCCGTGTTCGGTGCGACGAAGTCGTACATCTGAATGTCGCGGTGCTGCCCCACCCAATTCTCAACGAAATCGAACACGAAGAGAGCCACCAGAATGGCGATCGTGCCCAGCACCGCCAAAGCAAACTCACCGAAACCCACGGCCATACCGATCGCCGCCACCGCCCAGATGGTGGCCGCCGTGGTCAGACCGAACACACTGTTGCGATCGCGAAGGATCGCCCCCGCGCCGAGAAAACCGATGCCGCTCACGATCTGTGCGGCAATTCGCGTGTTATTCAAATCCGGCCCGCCGATGACCTGCGACACAATGGTAAAGATGCACGCGCCGACACACATGAGAATAATCGTGCGAAACCCCGCAGGCTTGTCGCGAAGCTCACGCTCGAACCCGATCGCACCACCGAGAACGATGGCCAGGATCAAGCGGACGACGTGGTCCCAATCGAAAAACCAAGAGTCGCGGAAGACTTGGAGGATTTCGGTCATAAGAGAGACCCTTCAGCGTAACTAGCCGTGCCATTCCTTTGGGCGATTCGTTGACTACGCCACCCAGCGCTTGGCCACACCGACCCATCGAACGTCTAAGAGAGTGTTCAAGAAGTCTTTTTCCGAGCCGCGCCCGTTAGGAAGCGGTCTGACTTTGCCCAAGAAAACGCTCCCTGACGGTCGCGGCTCGGTAAGGAAAACACGCTTCTTAAACACGCTCTAAGAACATGACGGCGCTTCGCTTGACCATGGCACCCGGGCTTGACCATGGCACCCGACGGCTGCTACAGCCGCTCGGTCACGCTCTTGCCCTGCAGGAACAACTGCAAATAGTCGCGGCCACCGGCCTTTGAGTCGGTGCCCGACATATTGAACCCCCCGAACG
>JADFIX010000588.1:2331-3888 GCA_022566435.1 Planctomycetota bacterium | reverse complement strand
TCACAGCTGGCCATGCAAATTGCGAAAACGACGGGCACGAAGTAGGCTGGAACTCGGTACTCTCAAGGTCAAAGAATAGTTTTCGTTAATGAAACAGCGCTTCCGTTGATCGTAAGATCATCGACCATACCGTCAGGGGTAGGCGCTTCTACGACTTCCAATTGGAGGATTGAACGATGAATTCGAGTTTCAAATCAGGTTTCCATCTATGCAGTTTGGCTCTTGTGGGGTTGTGTCTCATGCCCGGCGCGGCGCTCGCCCAGGTCCTGTCGGCCTCGGCTAACCACCTCGCGGGCGTGTCCGGCGTATTTTTTTTTGAAGCGAGCGTGGTCTCGATCAGGTGCAAAGGATTCTGCGACGGAGCTCCGGGGAACGCTTGTACGGGTGACGCCGAGTGTGTGCTTACCGGCCCATGCGTTGGCTTCCCGGATGGAAGGTGCACGGGCAACCCTGCGGGCATTACGACGGTGATTGATGCCGTGCTTGCGCAGAATCCTGGCTGCCCCGGCCAGGACTTTTTGAATATCGGACCTCTCTTTTCCTGGTTCTCGATCAGCGAACTGCCGGGAGGCACGTTCTTCCCGAAAATTTTCTCCGGGGTGGCCTTTTCAATTGTTCCGACGACGAATACGTGGCAGACGACGTCGGCCGTTGTTGCCATGCCGGGCACCGTCAGAATTCAGCAGGTCTGCTTGCCAATTACGCCGCCTGAGCCCGCACCTATTTCCGGCCCGATCAATTACTTCAATGCTATGGCCTGGTCGCCGAACTTCAACGACCCGCCGGTCGCAAGCGTCCAAGCCATCGAGTCAGCGAGCTTGGCGTCGTCGTCCACGCTCGCCGACGGCGCAGGGTCGGAGGTCTGGTTGGAGAGCCTGGTCGATGAGTTGAGGCCGGGCGTGTATCGCTATGAGTACATCTTCGAGAATGATTCACCTGAGACGGTCACGATTTTGTGGGATTCGGCCAACCTGACCCGTACGCTGGAGCCTTACGAAGTGATCACGGTCACGAAATGCGCCGACTTCGGGGCCAAGGAATCCCAGGGGTATGCTTATGTTGTCGACCTCGACGGTGAGCCCATCGCGGAACTGGTGTCGATGGCGCTGGTACCGATTCAGTCATCAGCGTCGCAGCGCCGGTGCCGGCAGGAGAACGCGACGGCGAAGCGTATTGAGAGTCGTTAGCGCACGCCGAAAGGCGCCAACTTTCGCGTTGACGTCTTCCGGCTTCTTCACTGGGAGGATTTCCAATGACTGTTCGCGCGCACTTTGTTTTGATCTTCGCCCTGTGCGCTGTGCACACGAGCCGGGCTCAGTTTGATTCCGAGCCCTTGGGCGACCCTGCAATGCCTGATATTGTCGTGACCCTTTGGACAAACAGCACGACCGTGTCAAGCGTGCAGTGGACCGAATACAACCCTGCGACCGGGAACGTGACCACGCCGGCACCGTATCCCGAGCTCCTTGAGACTCCCTTCCTCGTCAATCAGGTTCGATCCTGCTCGTTTGCCGCGCTCGATGGTGACGACCAGGCGGACTGGGTTCTTCTCGTGGA
>JADFIX010000588.1:0-2321 GCA_022566435.1 Planctomycetota bacterium | reverse complement strand
GTGATGAGAATGGAATGGCCTTGCAGCGTGTTCTCTTTGAGGCCGCTCCTCCTCCGGCGGAAATGATCGCCCTGACCTTCGGCGACCTCGATGGGGACACGTCGCCGGACATCCTGACCATCGAAGACCCAACCGGTATCGGCCCCCAAGTGGTGCGCCATTATGAGCAGGCGGGCACCGAATGGTTCTTGGTGGCTGAGTTCCCCGTCGGTGCGGAGACCGACCGTTTCGTCGCCCTGACGGTGGGCAGTCTGGACGGAGATTCGCTCACCGACGTGCTTTTGATCCGGGACGACGAGCAAGGAAACGTTTCGGCGATCGACCAGTACAATTTCTCGATCGGGGAATTGGCATTCGTGCGAAATCTTGTCACGGAGCCTCGTGACACACACCGCTTTCAAGCCCTCGATCTTGGGGCGCTTGACCGAGATCGGACGGACCTGCTCGTGGTGGACTGGTTCTTTTTCGAATTGATTCACGAAATACAGCGGTGGGAGTTCACGGGCGACGAACTCCAGTTGTTCCAAATCGTTCGAGAATCTATTCCCCCGGCCGGGCGCTTGATCGATATCTCTTTTGCGTCTATTTGCGACGATGGCGATCTGGACGGTATCTGTGACAATGACGACAACTGTCCGGCGGCGCCCAATTCACTCCAGACTGATACCGACAGTGACGGGTCTGGTGACCTTTGCGACGATTGCCCAGCCGATCCAACTGACACATGTGATTTGGGCGGTTCGACAGCCGAAGAAATCCCCGCCGACGAGGGCGGAACGATCGTTACACCCGACGGGGACTTGACCCTCGACATCCCTCCGGGGTCCCTACCGGAGGATACCACGGTCTCGGTTACGCAAACGATGACCTTGCCAAACGATCCGCCGGTAGACGTAGAGCTTACGTCCGGAAACGGAATCGGTCTGGTGATCGCGGAGTACGATTTCAAACCCGACGGATTGATGTTTGACCCACCGGCCTCTCTTTCCATTGTCGCGGACGTGTCCGATCTGAACGCGACTCAGCGGAGCAACCTCAACATCTATTTATTCGATCCGGCCCTGGACACGTTTGTGCCCTTCGAGCCACCGGGCTGTACCATCGACGAGAATACACCTGGGACATTCATTGCCACGTGCATCATCGAGGTGAGCCACTTCTCGCGCTTCAGCGTGATCGCCCCGACCGACACGGACGGCGACGGTATACCGGATCTATTCCCGCCGCAGGCTGACAACTGCCCGACCATATCCAACCCGGGGCAAGAAGATAGCGACGGCGATGGAGTTGGTGACGCGTGCGACGAGATCGGGGTCCCTACCGTCTCCGAATGGAGTCTAATCGTCATGACGCTGGTGGGGATGACGGTGGGGACGGTTTATTTCAACCGTCGCCGAGCCGCCCAGACGTAAGGACAGGTTGCTGTGCCCGATCATTGCGCAGCAAGGGTGTTGCAAACTAAAGGAGGAAAGACATGCATGCCGGCGCCCGACGAAGTCGGGCGCCGGCATGTTGACGCTGCAATACTATGGCGGCTTTTTCGCTTCCTGACCTTCATCGGGATGGCACCCGTAATTCGACGTGTCATCGAGCAGTAGCTCTCGCACGACGCCTGGTGCCGACAATTCGACCCATCTTCATGACGCTGCGAGGCGAACGACCCTGCGTCTCGCGTCCTCCTCAGCCGAAAGCGCAGGTGGCCGCACCACTCATCGATGCCACCCGTCCAACACGGTTCGCCGCGCACCACGCAACCGCGCGGCACGACTGCGCCGTCCGTCCGCGAGGTATTAGGGACCCTTTTTGCGCAATCGTTTTTCGAAAATTCGTGCAGACTCCGCCTCGAGAACCTCCGCCTCTTCGACTTTTTCCCTCGAGCAACGCTTCTGGCATCCCCATCGGTACGCGATCGACTCGGGTAGACGAAACTTCGGACAGGCCCGCAAGGATGGCCCGCTTCTCCTCCCGAGCCTCACGCAGAGCAGGCAAGAGGAGGCCGACACCCATGAAATCGTCAAGACCTTATGGGGTAAGATCACGCACGCTTGGGTCAAGGGCGAATGATATCCGGAGGGTCCGTCGAAGCTTTTTTGGGCGGTCACCGGAGACAGTGGCTTCGTGTTGCCCCGTGACTTTCGAATTCCGCCGGAATTGAGAAAAGGCTACCCGTGACCCAAATTACAACATTCTCGGCCTGCGATCGTTGTTCGCCCCAACGGGGCAACCACATGTCAGCCTTGCGCCACGAAGGCGTGGGAAAGGAGGAAGAAAAAGTGACGTATTTCTGAAACCTTTCGTAGGAACCCTGCGGGTGCGATTCC
>JADFIX010000587.1 GCA_022566435.1 Planctomycetota bacterium | reverse complement strand
GACGTGCAGTTCAATGACACGTTTATCGGTGCATCTTTGATTGCATTCGACTATAACCGCGACGGCGACATCGACATGATGCAAACGACCAGCGGCGGCCCGCTCAGGCTCTTGGATAACGTGCCGAACGGCGCACGCGGGACCAATCACTACCTCGTGGTCCGTCCGCGCATGGCGGGAACCAATCACTACGCGATCGGATCCGTGGTTCGCGTCACGGTCGGTGCCACGACGATGATGCGACCCATCCTGGCCGGCACAAGCATGGTCGGACAAGAGCCGGCCGAGGCTTTCTTCGGGCTCGGATCGGCCACTGTTGTCGATCAAGTCGTTGTGCAATATCCCAACGGCGAGCGAGAAACGCTCAATAACGTGGCCGCCGACCAGGTCATCACGGTCACGAGCGGTCCGCCCATCCCGACGGCGTCGACGTGGGGGGCTCTCACGATGGCCCTGCTCCTCATGATCGCCGGAACCTACGCCTTCCGTCGCGTCGCTACGAACCCGTAAACGAGGCCTGGATGTCGGCGAAGGCGCCTGGTGCGATGTTTTCGACTTTCGCCGAACGGCTCCTACGAAGATCGCTCGGTATTCGCCGACGGCTACTGGGCCAGGATCACACCTACACCCGCCTGTACACCGGCATGTTGATCCAGTTATCCGAAAAAACCGACCAACCGGACAAGGCGGCCGTTTGCCGCAAAACCACGTAGGGTGCGTCCCGGCCGGACGCACCACTACCGAGCACGCCCACGCCTCCAAGAGTCGGCAGTACGATCCGAGCGTGCTCGAGGGACTTCGGCGAGACGGAACCCGATGAGGTAGCCCTCTTCCGCCGGGTAGTTGCTGGTGCGGACCTCCGCAAGCTGGACGACGCGGCCATTGCTGTCGAACGACCCGCCACGGAGACCACGATACGCACCGTAAAGTATCGCGTCGTTCCACTCGTACACGTTCCCGCCCTGGTCGAACGTGCCGTAAGGGCTCTCCGAGTTCTGATGAGCGCCGAACACCGTGCGGTTGTAGGGACTACCGATCGTGTGGCCGCCGTCGTAGAACGTCGCGTTGTTGCCCGGGTCGGGGTCTTCAAGATCGTTGCTCGGCACGCGATCGCTGCTCGTGGTATAGTCGAAGTAGTTCCCCGTCACGCCGTCGTTGTAATGATACGCCGCCTTGTACCATTCGTCTTCCGACGGAATCACCCACGTCGCGTCGAGCGCGCGCGTAATCGCCAATAGCTCGGCGTTGGTCATCGCGCCGTTGAGGAAGTACGAGCCGTCCTCGGTGGTGGTCAGGTCCTGGATTCCTGTCGGCTGCCCGTTGTGCAGCCAGTTGCTGAACCGCGCTGCATCGCCCCAGGAGACGTAGTTCACAGGGCGATCGGCCCAATCGGCGGCCACGCGATACCGGTAGGGGTCGCCCTTCGTACCGCTACCGCCGAAACGTTCTACTTTGCACCCACGGATGCTCGACCACATTTCGGTGCTGTAGAGCCCATAGGTATCGACCCCCGCAACTGCGTTGAGAAACTCGGCATATTGCCCCGCCGTCACCTCGTACTTGCCGATGTTGTATGTGTATGCCACGCCGCCGTAGCCGTCCCCATGCGTGTCGTTCGCGTTGCCCGGGTGACCGATCGGGGTTGCATCGATCACCACCGCAGGACCTGTCGACCCGGTCATGCCCTGCTGGAACAGGGCGAATTCGATCATGTCTACGTCCCCGTCACCATCGAAGTCGAACGCAGCCAGGCAGGCATCGATGCACCCGGGCGACGACGGTTGGGGTCCTTGATTCGGTCCGACCATGCAGTCGGCAAAATAAAGGTAATCGTGCAGGCCCACGGCGTGGTCCCCATTGAAGTCACCGTTGCCGATGGTGTCGCACTCGTCGATGCGGCCGTTGCCGTTGCAGTCCTCGCTGGCGCCGCTCGCCATATCGCATTCGTCCGGAATGCGATTGTTGTTGCAGTCGCGGCTGGTCCCGAAAGGAATGATGTCGAGAAAGTCGTTCACGCCGTTTCCATTGCAATCGACTTCACATGAGTCGAGTATTCCGTTTTCGTCCAAGTCCGTGCTGGCATCATCGGCAAGGTCACACCTATCGGGAATGAGATTGCGATCGCAATCGGTCTCCCAACCGCGAACAAAGTCAAATCCGGTAGGCGACCACAATCCCGTATCATCGCCAAGCACGTAGGACCCCATCGAGTTTCCGGTATGAGCATCGTATTCGAAAATTCGCGTGGTCGTCACGTGTAAGCATGCGGGTTCGCACGGATCTCTTGCGACGTCGTGATCAATATCGCGCGTCACGAAGATATTGCCGTTGGGGCCGACCCGCATACCCCACGGCCCGAAAAGTGCACCCCCATTTTGAAACACACCCACGAATCCACCCGTGTTTCCGTCGTACTCGTGAACAGAGTCCGATTCGTAACCGGCAACCAGCAGGTTGCCGTCAGACTTGAACAGCAGGCTTCGCGGGGCTTGCAGGTTTCCATTGTCTTCAAGAGTGACGAATGTCCGAACAAACGTACCGCTGACACCGTCAAATTCAAGAACACGATTGTCATTGCTGGTGACGAAGAGATTACCGTCTGGGCCGAATGTCAATCCAAACGGGGCTATGAGTGAACCAGCATTCGAGCTGACAAACGCGCCAAGGAATTCGCCCGTCGCGAGGTCGTATTCCATTACGCTGTTCGTGTCGCGGCTGCTCACTAAAAGCGAGCCTGCCGATCGAATGGCCATTCCTGTCGGATAATCGAGCCCGCCGCTACCTGATTCGACGAGATCACCTGCATAGGCACCGGTCACCATGTCGAACACGACAATGCGATCGTCGCCCGCGCTTGATACTAAAACTCGCCCGTCCGCAGTGACGCGCACGTCTTGTGTAGCGCGGATGAAACCGGCTTCGGAGTTCTTGACCAACACGCCCGTATCTGCGTGATATTCTCCCACGACACGTAGCACATCGCTCCCGATCCACACGTTGTGGGCTCCGCCGAGCGCCGCTGCGTCGACGGTGCCGTCGCCATCGCAGTCCTCGCACGAATCGAGAACCAGATTTCGGTTGACATCCAGGCTCATGACCGCCTGAAGCTGCGTGTAATCGGACGTACCGCTGTTGTCGCAATCCGCTTCGCACGAGTCGGGAATGTTGTTGCCGTACCTATCGGAGGCCTTCCCCATCGCGATGTCGTATGTATCGGGAATCAGATTGTTGTTGCAATCCGGTTCGCACTCGTCCGGCACGCCGTTGGCGTTGATATCGTCGCTGGTTCCGGCGGCGATCTCCGCTTGGTCCAACGTGCCGTTGAGATTGCAATCCTCACACTCGTCCGGGATACCGGTCCCGTCCACATCCGCGCTCGTACCCTCGGAGATATCAAGTGCATCGTCGACATTGTTGCCGTTGCAATCAGCGACAACGCACGCCTGAGTGAAGATAAATTCTTCCATGACGGTCTGCACGCGAGCGTGAAATCTCATGTCCCAAACGGAGTCTCCACCGCTGGTAACCTGGGGGCAGTAGCTCATGAGCCCTAGCCCATCTGAGCTCCTTGCTCTCAGGGAGCCGATGACGCCTGCGTTTGTGCTGTCAGAATCTGAACTCCATATCAACGCCACAGCCGCAAGACATGTTGTAAGAATCCAGGGCGCGAGACTCCTCTATTCGCTGAAAGCCTTCTCCACGATTGAATACTTGCATGCGTACGTGGACGGATTCTCAGCGAGTTCGTTGTTTGAGGCTCGCCTGGCACGCCAAACCGCAGACGCTACGGGTTTGCTTCAATATACCTGCCCACTTTTACGTGAGGAAGAGGTGGGTGAAGTTATCGAGCTATGCGACCGCGTTAGCCTCAATTCGCTTTCACAGTTTGAC